>CAXMSM010000087.1:0-4718 GCA_964195655.1 uncultured Gammaproteobacteria bacterium
GCTGTTCTCCCCAATGCGACCCTGGTGGCCGATCGATGCAACATGGCCCACTCGGGCACGTTGGTGACCGCGGGTTCCGGTGCGGGAATCGTGGTGGCCACGGGAGTAGAAACCGAGATCGGCGAGATCCATCGGCTTGTCGGTGCGGCGACGACGTTGGCGACGCCCCTGACCGAGAAGCTGGCTCGGTTCAGCAAGGCGCTCACCGTCGGCATCCTCGCTTTGGCGGCACTAACCTTCGCTGTCGGCCTACTGCGTAGGCAGGATGCCGTGGAGACCTTCACCGCGGCCGTCGCGCTGGCGGTGGGGGCGATCCCGGAGGGTCTCCCCGCGGCGGTGACCATTACGTTGGCAATCGGTGTGGCACGAATGGCCAAGCGCAGCGCGGTCGTTCGCCGTCTGCCTGCCGTGGAAACTCTCGGCAGCACTACCGTCATCTGCGCCGACAAGACCGGCACCCTCACCGAAAACCAGATGACGGTGCGGGAAATATGGGTACCTGACGTGGCCGTGGAAGTGACGGGGTCCGGATATGCGGTCGACGGCGCGTTGCGGTCGCGAGACGGAACCCCGGTGTCGATCGAGGCAAACGCCGCGCTGCGCTGGACGCTGCTCGCAGGGGCGGCTTGCAACGACGCAGTGCTCAGATTGGCCGGCGACCGTTGGGACATCGTGGGAGATCCCACTGAAGCTGCGATGCTGGTAGTCGCCGCCAAGGCCGGAATCACACCGGATCGGCTCGCTGAGAGCCTGTCTCGCGTTGACACGATCCCGTTCAGTTCAGAGCGTCAGTACATGGCCACGCTAAATAAATCCGAGCCGGAGGGCCGTGGCCATGCCGTGTTCGTCAAGGGTGCGGTGGAGCGGATGCTCGACCTGTGCAGCGCGCAGATGTGTGCAGACGGTTCGCTGCAGCCCATCGATCGTTTGGTCGTGACGGGCGCGGCTGAACGGCTTGCGGCCAAGGGCCTGCGGGTGTTGGCAACTGGTGTCCGCACACCCGCGGAGTCCGCCGACTTCACCGAGGATGCCCTGCCCGGCACGGTGACGTTTACTGGCCTCGAGGCCATGCTCGACCCACCTCGTGCGGCAGCCGCACGGGCAGTGACCGCTTGCCACTCCGCAGGGATCGCGGTGAAGATGATCACCGGTGACCACGCCGGCACGGCCAGCGCGATTGCCAGCGCCGTGGGGGTACTGGACGGCGGCACGCCCCGAGACGGAGTCGTGCTGACCGGTGCACAGTTGGCTGAGCTGCCGGCTGAGCAGTTCCCCGACGCGGTCGAGCGGGCAAGCGTTTTCGCCCGAGTTTCACCGGAGCAGAAGTTGCGCCTGGTCGAGGCTCTGCAGGACAGAGGCCATGTCGTCGCGATGACCGGCGACGGCGTCAACGACGCTCCCGCGTTGAGGCAAGCGAGCATCGGGGTTGCCATGGGGCGAAGCGGCACCGAAGTGGCCAAGGACGCCGCGGACATGGTTCTGACCGACGACGATTTCGCAACCATCGAAGCCGCCGTCGAGGAAGGCCGCGGCGTATTCGACAATCTCACGAAGTTCATTACGTGGACCTTGCCCACGAATATCGGTGAGGGTCTCGTCATTCTGGTGGCGATCGCCCTGGGCACGGCACTGCCGATCCTGCCAACTCAGATCCTGTGGATCAACATGACCACCGCGGTGGCGCTCGGTCTCATGCTTGCCTTCGAGCCTAAGGAGGACGGCATCATGACCCGTCCTCCGCGCAATCCTGGCCAACCACTGCTCACCCGAGCATTGGTGGGCCGCATATTGCTGGTGTCCAGCCTGCTCGTCGGGGGCGCGTGGTGGCTGTTCGAGTGGGAACTCGCCCGCGGCGCCACGTTGCCCGAGGCTCGGACCGCGGCGTTGAACCTGTTCGTAGCTGTCGAGGCCTTTTATCTGTTCAGTTGCCGTTCCTTGACCCACTCTTCCTGGCAGATTGGCCTGTTCACCAACCGTTGGCTCATCGTGGGTGTCTCCGCCCAGGCTGTTGCGCAGCTCGCGATCACCTACCTGCCCGCCATGAACATCGTGTTTCAGACTGCGCCGCTGGACGCCGGTGTGTGGCTGCGCATCGTCGTCCTGGCTGCTTGCGTCAGCCTCGCGGTAGCGGGGGAGAAGTGGCTGCGGGCACGGAAATAGTCTCTGCCCGCCGTCCGCGGTGGAGTTCAGCTGTTCGGCTCCATTTACCCTAGGGGGTATTGTGTGAATGGGGACTCCACTGGGCCAGCTCGGCGGGCATCATCGAAAACAGCCGCGATTCCATGACTGACGACGATCGCGCGGGAAACGTCGCACACACCGGTGAACCGGCGCAAGCAATGACCAGCGAGCACGGTGCGCAACCCCCTGGACGTTCTCCCCACGACACGATGGACCACGGCGGACGCGGCGCGATGTCGATGAATGACGTGGTCCGCGATATGCGTAACTGGTTCCTGGTCGCTCTTCTGTTGTCCATCCCATCACGTTTTGGTCGCCTATGGGCCGCGACATGTTCGGCTTTAATCTGGCGGCCCGCGTCGGGCTGCGCGTCGACGTGTTAGCTCTGTTGATGAGCCTGCCGGTCGTGACGGTCAGGCCGTAGATTATCAACGGTAGGTTGCCACGATTGTCGTTTCGGCGCCGCGGCCAATAAAGTCGACCATGCAATGACCGAAACCGCCTCCGGTGTGTCGACGGCCGCCGCCGGGCCTCAAGCAGACCGCATCTCCGCTGAAGCGAAACGTCGCAGAACGTTCGCGGTGATCAGCCACCCCGACGCCGGTAAGTCCACCTTGACCGAGGCGCTGGTCTTGCATGCCAACGCCATCACCGAGGCGGGCGCCATCCACGGCAAGGCCGGCCGCCGCGCGACCGTCTCGGACTGGATGGAGATGGAGAAGGCCCGCGGAATCTCGATCACCTCGACGGCCCTGCAATTCCCGTACAAAGCCCAGGGCGGGACAACCTGCGTTATCAACCTGCTCGACACCCCCGGCCACGCCGACTTCTCTGAAGACACCTACCGAGTACTGACCGCCGTCGATTCCGCCGTCATGCTCATCGACGCAGCCAAGGGTCTGGAACCGCAGACGCTCAAGCTTTTTCACGTCTGTCGTCATCGCCGCATCCCCATCATCACGGTGGTCAACAAGTGGGACCGCCCAGGCCGCGACGCCCTGGAATTGATGGACGAGATCCAGGAGCGCATCGGGCTGCGGCCCACGCCGTTGACTTGGCCGGTCGGCATCGCCGGCGACTTCAAAGGCGTCCTTGATCGGCGCAGCGGCAAATTCATTCGGTTCACCCGTACTGCCGGGGGTGCCACCGCCGCTCCAGAGGAGCACATCGATCCAAATCGAGCACACGACTCCGCGGGCATCGACTGGGATAACGCGGTGGAAGAGTCCGAACTGCTGACAGCCGACGGGGCCGACTTCGATCCGGATACGTTCCTCGACTGCAGCTCGACACCGGTTCTCTTCACTTCGGCCGCCCTCAACTTCGGTGTCAATCAACTCCTGGACATCCTCATTCAGCTCGCGCCGCCACCCAACGGCCAACTCGACATCGATGGCGATAGGCGTGAAGTCGTCGCGCCGTTCAGCGCGTTCGTGTTCAAGGTTCAGGCGGGCATGGACTCCGCCCATCGCGACCGTATCGCCTACGCCCGGGTGTGCTCGGGCACGTTCGAACGCGGTGAAGTCCTGACCCATGCCGCCACCGGCAAGCCATTTGTCACTAAGTACGCGCAGTCGGTTTTCGGTCAGAAGCGATCCACCCTGGATACCGCCTGGCCCGGCGACGTCATCGGACTTGCCAACGCCGCCGCGCTGCGTCCGGGCGACACCCTGTACCGAGACGCCGCTGTGCAGTACCCCCCGATCCCGAGTTTCTCTCCGGAGCATTTCTCGGTTGCGCGGGGCACTGATCCGAGTAAGCACAAGCAATTTCGGCGGGGGATCGAGCAGCTTGAGCAGGAAGGCGTCATTCAGGTCCTGCGTTCGGACCGCCGCGGTGACCAGGCGCCCGTCTTCGCCGCCGTCGGGCCAATGCAGTTCGAGGTGGCAAGTCATCGGATGGCCAGTGAATACAGCGCGCCGATTGAGCTCGAGTCGCTCCCGTACACAATCGCGCGCGCCGCCAACCCGGACGATGCGGAGTTTCTCCAGAAGCAGCCCTCAGTCGAGGTGTTCACCCGAACTGACGGTGTCGTCCTCGCGGTGTTCTCCACAAAGTGGCGCCTGGAAGGTTTCCAACGGGACAACTCCACAGTGCACCTGCGTTCCCTGGTCGCGGCCGGGGACTAGTCCTGATTCCACTGATGGACCCAGGGCGACGCGGCCGCCGCTCACAGGCTCAACAACCCATCCTGGGGTGAGCAGGTCGCGGTTAAACCCGACAACACCCTGGAGTTGGCCCTGGTGTGGCTGGACCTCACCACTGAAGGGGCCCAAACGGTCTGGGATCCCTTCACGTCGGCTTTGGAGTCTGACGGAATCGCGAGTGCCGACCTGAACTTCGAGAGCCATCCCTTCGCGGAGATGTGGAACCCTGACTACTGGCTGCGGACCAATCCGGACATGGTCACCGTCGATCCTCGTTCGGATCAGCCGGGGGGCCAATACTGGTGGACGACCAACCAAAAGGAAGTGTCGCAGTTCCTCGACACCTACCTCTCTCGTTGGATTCCACTCGCGATGTTCATCGACACTCCA
>CAXMSM010000088.1:0-7782 GCA_964195655.1 uncultured Gammaproteobacteria bacterium
CCGACCAGATGCGGACCACACGCCCGCTCGATGACGATCTCAGCACCGAGTGCCTGCTCTGAGGCCTGAGTGCGGTAGCGCCCGTCTGTGGCCAGCACCGGTATTTCGCTCTCGGTGAGGATCAGCAGTGCTGCATTCGAACCGGTGAATCCGGACAGATACCGGACGTTGACCAGGTCTGATACCAACAAAGCATCCAGTTCCGCCACAGCGAGACATTGGCGCAACCGGTCGCGACGCTGAGAAATAGTCACGGGCGCTGACGCTACTCGCTAAGGTGTGGCCTCATGAGCAAGTGGCTGGTGCGCGGCCTGGTATTCGCTGCCCTGATGGTGATCGTCCGACTGCTGCAAGGAGCAATGGACAACGCGTGGGAGACCAAGGCGGCTTTGATCAGCACTCTCTTGATCGGTGCCTACGCGGTCGTGGGACTCGTGTGGGGCTACATCGACGGCCGTACCGATGCGCGCACCAACCTCGATCCGGACAAGCGCCCCGACCTGGCAATGGTGTGGCTGCTGGCCGGCCTGTTCGCCGGTGTGGTCAGCGGCGTAGTCGCCTGGTTTATCGGGTTGTTCTACGACAACCTGTATGTCGAGGGCCTCGTCAATGAGATGTCCATATTCGCGGCGTTCACTGCGCTGCTGGTGTTCCTCACCTCTGTCCTCGGCGTCATGGTCGGCCGCTGGTTTGTCGACCGCAAAACCCCTGCCCAACCGCGCCGCCGCGAGGGCGACGACGACCGCGCCGATACCGACGTGTTCGCCGCAGTTCCCGACGACCAAATCATGCCCGGCGACAAGTCAGACAGCTGATCCGAGCACTCCGAAGTCAGCCGCGAGCGACCTCGGCGTAAGCGGCGGCCAGCAGCGACGGGTCGGGCCCTTCCAGTCGTCCCGGCTTGGCCAACCCGTCCAGCACCACGAATCGCAGTACTCCGGCGCGAGTCTTCTTGTCTCCGGTCATCGCCTCCAACAACTGCGGCAACGCGTCTGCGTCATAGGTGACCGGAAGCCCCAGTGAGCTCAGGATCGCACGGTGCCTTTCGGCGGTGCCATCATCGAGGCGCCCGGCCACCCGACCCAGCTCGGCGGCGAACACCAGCCCGACAGATACCGCGGCACCGTGCCGCCACTGGTAGCGCTCGCGGCGCTCGATGGCATGCGCCAGGGTGTGCCCGTAGTTGAGGATCTCACGCAGCTGCGATTCCTTCTCGTCGGCGGCGACGACCTCCGCCTTAACCGCCACCGCACGTCTGATCAGCTCCGGCAGCACCGCGCCGGAGGGGTCGAGCGCGAGTTCCGGGTCAGCCTCAATGATGTCGAGGATCATCGGGTCAGCGATGAAGCCTGCCTTCACGACCTCGGCCATGCCCGCCACAATCTCATTGCGGGGCAGTGATTCCAGCGTGGCGAGGTCGACCAGCACCGCGGCGGGTTGATGGAAGGCGCCGACCAGGTTCTTACCGGCGTCGGTGTTGATGCCGGTCTTGCCACCCACTGCAGCGTCGACCATGCCAAGCAGCGTGGTCGGGACGTGCACGATATCCACCCCGCGTAGCCATGTGGCCGCGACGAAGCCGGCAACATCGGTGGCCGCGCCGCCACCCAAACTGACGATCGCGTCCCTACGGCCGACGCCGATACGGCCCAGCACTTCCCACGCGAACCCTACGACCGGGAGCTCTTTACCCGCCTCGGCGTCGGGGATCTCGATCCGATGTGCATCGATTCCCTTTTCTGACAGGTGGTTCCGTATCGCCTCCGCTGTCTGCGTCAGTACCGGCTGGTGCAGGATCACCGCCCTGTGCCTGCCGTCGAGGATGCGCGCCAAGTCATCGAGGAGACCCCTCCCGATGATCACCGGGTAGGGGGGATCGGTGCATACATTGACTGTGACGGGGTCCGCCACCGGCTCAGTCACGGTGTTTCCTTTCCTAAACAGGGGGATCGATTGGCCTTCCTGGCAGCTACCGCGGCGGGACTGGGCGGCGCTTCTGTGGACGGGGGCGTTGCCAGGGACATCGGGGCACGCCGCCACGACGGACGTCGACGTCGACGTTCCGGCTTGGAATCCTGCGGGCTCTCCAAACGGGACGAGATGTAGCGCACGACCGCTCCCGGGTTGCGGTGATTCGTACTCACCCGCATGGTGGCCACCTGGCGATACAGCGGAACCCGTTCTGCCATCAACGCTTTGAATCTTTCAGCGCGATCCGGTCCGGCCAGCAGCGGCCGCACCGTGGACCCCCCGGTGCGGCGCACCCCTTCGGCTGTGCTGATCTCCAGGTAGATCACGGTATGCCCGTCCAGCGCCTCGCGCACGGCGGCGGTGGTCACCGCACCGCCACCCAGTGACAGCACGCCGTCGTGGGTCGCCAGCGCGTCGCGGACGACGTCTGCCTCGATGCGTCGGAACTCTGCTTCACCGTCGGTGGCGAAAATCTCGGCAATCGTGCGCCCGGTGGTCTTCTCGATCGCTGCGTCGGTATCAAGCAACTTGAGGTCCAACGTCTTGGCCAGCCGCCGACCGATCGTGGACTTGCCCGATCCGGGCAGCCCGATAAGAACCGCTTTGGGAACCATCAGCTCGATTCCTGCACTGTGCCGGATGGTTCGCGGGCGGCGACGGCACGCAAATAGGAGTCGATGTTGGCCCGGGTCTCCACCAGCGAGTCGCCGCCGAACTTCCTCAGCGCAGCGCGCGCCAGCACCAACGCGACCATCGTCTCGACCACGACAGCGGCAGCAGGCACCGCACACACGTCAGAGCGCTGGTGGATGGCCACCGCCTCCTCGCCGGTGGCCATGTCCACCGTGGCCAGCGCGCGCGGCACGGTAGAGATCGGCTTCATCGCGGCGCGCACCCGCACCGGGAGCCCGTTGGTCATTCCGCCTTCCAGCCCGCCGGCGCGGTTGGTCGAACGCATCACTCCGCCGGGGCCCGGATACATCTCGTCATGGGCGACGGTGCCGCGTCTGCGCGCGGTCTCGAAGCCGTCACCGATCTCCACGCCCTTGATCGCCTGAATCCCCATCACCGCGCCTGCCAACTGGCTATCCAGTCGTTCCTCACCGCTGGTGAACGAACCGAGTCCGATAGGCAGTCCGTGGGCAACGACCTCGACGACTCCGCCCAGTGTGTCGCCGTCACGTTTGGCGTCCTCGATCTCGGCGATCATCAGCACTTCAGATGCTTCGTCGAAGGCGCGTACCGGACTGGCGTCAATCGCAGCCAGGTCAGCCGCCTGCGGCGGAGGTCCGTCATAGGCCGCCGACGCCCCGATGGAGATGACATGAGAGATGACTTCGACCCCGAGCGTCTGCTGCAGAAAAGCACGGGCGACGGTGCCTGCGGCAACCCGGGCCGCGGTTTCGCGGGCACTGGCGCGTTCCAGCACCGGGCGGGCGTCATCGAAGCCGTATTTGAGCATGCCCGCGTAGTCAGCGTGACCGGGTCGCGGCCTGGTCAGCGGCGCACTCCGGGCCGCCCCGTCAGCCAGCACGGCCGGATCGACGGGGTCGGGGGCCATCACGGTCTCCCATTTCGGCCATTCGGTATTGCCGATCTCGATGGCGATCGGACCGCCGAGAGTGAGGCCGTGGCGCAGCCCTGCAAGCACCGTGACCTGGTCCTGTTCAAACTTCATGCGTGCACCCCGGCCGTAGCCGAGCCGCCGGCGGGCCAGCTGCCCCGCGATGTCTTGCGAGGTGACGTGGACGCCGGCAACCATGCCTTCGACCATGGCTACCAACGCGCGGCCGTGGGATTCGCCTGCTGTCGTCCATCGCAACACAGATCCCATTTTCGCACGGCGTCGAGGCCCGGCTGATCAGACGGCTCTACATCAGCACCACTGCCACCGCGCCCAGCGCGGCCACACACATCGACGGACCGTGCGGCAAGGGCGATCGGTCACCCCCGACGAGCCGGACCAATCCCAGCAGGGCGGTCAGGACCGACGCGCCCAGCGCGGCCAACAACCACACTTCGAATCCGAACGCCCCGGTGAGGGCACCAAGACCGATCGCGAGCTTGACATCGCCAGCACCCATAGCCTGCGGGGCAACGATGTGCACGACCGCGTACAACGCGAACATCGCCGCCGCCCCCGCAGCAGCCGCCGCACCGTGACCAGTCAGCGCGGCACCGGCCAGGACCAGGGCCGCACCGGGCAATGTGAGCACGTTGGGCAGGCGTCGCTGCCGAATATCGAAGTAACTCAACGCTATTAACCAACATGCCACGCACATAGCGGCTAACTTTGCCCAGGCCTCCCCCATCTCCCCAGGCTAAGCCCGCAGTCGGACAGTCCTGAGCAGCAATTCTGCCGAGGCAGTTTCAGCCCAGTCAGTTCCGCCGAGGCAGTTTCAGCCCAGGCAGTTTCAGCCCAGTCAACGGGCGACACCGAGCGCAGCGCTCATCGCCTCTCTGGGCGCCGGCAACCCGGTGAACTGCTCCACCTGCGTGAAGGCTTGGTTCAGCAGCATCTGCAGGCCGCTGATCACCTTCCCACCGGACGCCTGGACCGCCGAAGCCAGCGGCGTGGGCCACGGGTCGTAGATCGCGTCGAGCAGAACCGGTGTGCTCGCCAACTTCGGCGCGTACGGGGTCACCGCTTCGGCGGGCACCGTGTTCACCACCACGTCCACGTCGGCCACCTGATCTGCCAGCTGCGCGTCGGCGACATCGCACCAGTGCGATCGCGCACCGCAGCGGATCGCGAGTTCGACCAGAGTTGCCGCCTTCTCGGCATTCCGCGCAGCCACCGCGATATGTTGCGCGCCAAGCTCAACGAGGCCGACGACCACTGCCGGAGCGGTGCCGCCCGAACCCACCACCATCGCCCGGTCGGACACACAGGTACCTGCCAGCGCGCCCACCACTCCATCGATGTCGGTGTTGTCGGCATGCCAGCCGGCCGGCGAACGCACCAACGTGTTGGCCGACCCGACCAGTGTCGCGCGGGCGGTGGCGTTGTCAGCGAACCGCAGCGCGGCGAACTTGCCCGGCATTGTCACCGACACCCCAACCCACTCCGGCCCGAATCGACTCATCACGCCTGGTAGCTGCTCACCAGTGCACTCGATGCGCTCGTAGGTCCAGCCGTCCAAGTCAAGAGCGCGATACGCCGCCAGGTGTAGCTGCGGGGACCGCGAATGTCCAATCGGAGAGCCGAGCACCGCCGCCCGCCGGAGTGCCGAGAGTCCCGCGCTCACTGATTCAGTCGGCTCATCGTGCGGAATCGAGGACGCCGTTGCTTCTTGCTACTTCGATGTTAGCCAGATGCTCGTCGTATTCGCGGGTGAACAGCGTGGCGCCCTCCATGTCGACAGTCACGAAGTACAACCAGTCCCCGGGCTCAGGCTGCTCGGCTGCCGCGAGGGCGGGTTGGCCCGGCGAGCAGATCGGAGTGGCTGGGAGGCCAGGCCGCACATAGGTGTTCCACGGCGTCGCCTCTCCCCGGTCACCATCGGTGGTCGCCACCTCGATACGGTCCAGCGGGTAATTCACCGTCGAGTCGAACTGCAGCCTCTGTTCTTCGTTCAGCCGGTTGTAGATCACCCGGGCCACTTTCGGGAAATCCTGCGGCAAGGCTTCACGCTGCACCAGCGAAGCCACGATCAGAATCTCATACGGCGACATGTTCAGCGCCGTAGCCGTATCAAGTAGGCCACCCTCTTCGTACTGCGCCGCGCTCGCCGAAATCAGCGAGGCCAGGATGTCCTGAGGCTCAGCCAATGGGTCGATGTTCCAGGTGCCCGGAGCAATCAGCCCCTCCAACCGCCGATGGTCGGACCCGAGCGCCTCAACGGGCCTCATCGCCCACTGAGGGACCGATAGCACGTCCGGTGCCGCGGAGCCGCCGACGTCGCGGAGGTCTTCTACCGAGACGCACCTCCGGTCGCCGTCGAGATCTACGCACGACGCATCGGAGATCAGCGTGAAGATGCCGTCGGTGACCGCGTTGGTCTGCACGTCCTGGACGTCGTCGAGCTGTCGACCTTCGGGAATCACGAACCTGCCGACTCGGTTGGCCGGATCGGCCAGACGGGTGACCGCGCTGGCTGCAGGGATCTCGGTGCGGACCTTGTAGAACCCCGGCTGGATGGCCGCGATGGCCGAATTACCCAAAGCTGCATCGACGAAAGCTTGGGATGTCGCCACCACGTTCTGGTCCTGCAGCGTTCCGCCGATCGAGGTGGTGGTGTCGCCGGCATAGTCGCCGGCGTCAGTACCGAACAGCGACTGCCACATCCTGGAACCTAGGAATACCGCGCCGACGACCACGACTGCGAGCATGGCCAGCGCCACCACCGCCGCGAACCGACGCTTGCGCTTGAGTCGGGCGTCCCTGGCGCGGTCGCGGCGTGCCATCCGGTGCCGCGGAGGCCCCACCGCCAAGGGTTCAGCACGATCACTGGGCCAATCGTCAGCCATCCCCGACCTCTCCGTGCGCGGTCAACGCCGCCCGCCGCTGGTTCAACCAGTTCTGCAGAATCCCCACCGCCGCAACCTGATCGATCACCGAGCGTTGGCCCTTCGCGCGTACTCCGGCCTCGCGCAGTGAGCGCTGCGCGGTCACGGTGGTGAACCGCTCGTCGACCAGACGTACCGGCACTGGTGAGATCTGGCCGGCCAGCAGGTCGGCCAACTCGACCGCATCCTGCGCCGAGGACCCGGCGCGATCAGCCAGCGTTCGCGGCAGACCCACCACCACCTCGACGGCTTGGTGTTCGTCGATCAGTCGCGTAAGCCGACGCAGGTGCTTGCCCGAACGACGATCCCGAGACACCGTCTCCACCGGCGTCGCGAGAATGCCGTCGGGGTCGCTGACTGCCACCCCGATACGAACGCTGCCGACGTCGATGCCGAGCCGCCGCCCGCGACCCGGGTCGGGCGTCGAGCTCGGGTCCCCGGGCTGGTCCGGCAGACGGTCCTGCCATCGGGGTTCCTCGGTGTGGCCCACGCCGTTATCTCCGGCCTATCTCTGCGCGTATCGCCGTCAACGCCGCGTCGATACCCGCAGACCCCTTACCGGATCCCTGCGCCTGATCTGCCTTGCCCCCGCCGCGGCCATCGAGGGCCGCACCCAGGTGCTTGATCAGGTCGTCGGCGCGCAGACCGAGATCTTGCGCCGACTGGTTGACCGCCACCACGTAAGGGACGGAGTCGGAGTCGTTGCTGCTGCCGCCGCCTTTCCCTTCGCTTAGCTCGGCCGGGGCACCGATCAGTGCCACGACGCCTGGACCGCTGCCCAGCTTGCCTCGAATGTCACCAACCAATGACCGCAGGTCACCTGCCGACATTCCGCCGGTCATCCGCTGCGCCACGACCCGGACCTTACCGACATCCTCGGCCCCGGCGGCAGCATTCGCCGCCGCGGCACGTGCGGTGGCCAGCCGACTACGGTCGAGATCCTTCTCGGCCGCACGCAATCGCTCCACGAGGTTCGCAACGCGCGCAGGCACCTCATGTGAGGGCACCTTCAGCGACGTCGCCAGACCCGCCATGAGCGCCCGTTCCTTGGCCAGGTGCCGGAACGAATCCAGCCCGACATAAGCCTCGACACGCCGAACGCCCGACCCTACCGACGACTCGCCCAGGATCGTGACCGGGCCGATTTGCGCGGAATTGCGAACATGCGTGCCTCCACACAACTCCAATGAAAACGGCCCGCCGATCTCGACGACCCGCACTTCATCGGGATAGGCCTCGCCGAAGAGCGCCATCGCACCCATGGCCTTGGCCCTGTCTAGATCGGTGGTGTAGCTGTGTACC
>CAXMSM010000089.1:0-2677 GCA_964195655.1 uncultured Gammaproteobacteria bacterium
CGAGTTGCGATTCGCTGAACCCCGAGGACATTTCCCGGTCAAGTATTACTGAGAGAACGCCGATACCCTCGGTAGTCATAACAACTACAGAACGTGGCCGACGTTGAGTCGCGTTCTGCGCAGCCTTCGGAAGGGGATCGCATGCGCAGGGTTCTTATTGTCCCGACCGTGGTGGCACTGGTCGTCGGATCTATTACGGCCGCTTCGGCCTTCACGGGCGTTCCCGTGCCTGATCTGCTCACGGGCGATTTCCAATTTCGAGAGGCGCCCGACCTCGGGGTTGTGGAGACCGTGCCGGAGGGTCAGATCGAGGAGCAGCCAGACGCACGTTCTGCGGACGGCGACCCGAGTGCTGAACGTCCCGACACTCCGGGCCAAGCAGCGACTCCCGCAGCGCGAAACACTCCTGCCGCTGCCCACCTGCCCGACAACGACCATGCTCGCGGGATGGTGTTCGACGGGTTACGACCAGGTGCCCAGGACGGCCCATGCGCCGACGGCTTCGAGATCCCCCTTCCCAACGGCAAAGCTCTCTGCACGCACGGTCCGGATGAAGCGCCGCCCGGCGTTGATGCTCGCTCGCAACGATCGACCGCCGACCTGAAACGCGCAACTCGGCGCCTCGCCGCGTCCACCGAAGGCGACGCCGGCCTGGCCGCCGAAGCCGGCGGTGTCGCTTGCATCGGCGACGGTGTCAGTGGCAGCCGTGTGCAGGCGGTCTATGCGGTCGCCGCCGACCGCACCGATCGGTACACCGAAATTGCTCCGCTAATCCAACAGTGGGCGGGGAACGTCGACGACGTGTTCGCGCAGAGCGCAGCCCAGGTCGGTGGCGAACGCCACGTGCGGTTCCACACCGACGCCGACTGCACCCTCGACGTCGCCCACGTTGTCCTGTCTCCTTCTGGCGACGACAACATCATGAACACGATCAACGAGATGGCGGCAGCCGGATACAACCGGTCAGATCGCAAGTACCTCATCTGGATGGACGCCTCCATGTACTGCGGTATCGCCCAGATCTTCAGAGACGACCGCCCCGGCCAGGACAACCTGTCGAACGTCCGCAGCGGATATGCCCGCGTCGACCAGCAGTGCTGGGGTGGCACGTACAGCACGGAGGCCCACGAGCTCGTCCACTCACTCGGCGGTGTGCAACCCACCGCTCCGCACGCCAGTGCCAACTTCCACTGCACCGATGAAGAAGATCGTATGTGTTACAAGGATGCCGCCGACGTGGTTCTCACGTTCGATTGTCCTGTGGCGAACGCTCACTACTTGGACTGCAACCATGACGACTACTACCACCCGTCGCCGCCTGCCGGGTCCTACCTCGATAGCCACTGGAACGTGGCCGATTCGAGCTACCTGCATCGAGGGCCGATCGGTGATCCACAACCACCCGGCAACGAGGCTCCCGTGGTCGACGCCGGTCCCGACATGTCGGTAAGTGAGGCAGATCCTGCGTCGCTGATCGGCGTGGTCGACGACGACGGCCTTCCCGGCCCTGCGCTGACGCTTGGCTGGACCACGTCTTCAGGGCCCGGCGACGTGACGTTCGACGACGCCGCGGCCGCGGTCGCGACGGCGTCCTTCTCAGCCACCGGTACATACGTGCTCGAGCTGACGGCGAACGACGGCGAGCTAACAACCAGCGACACGGTCAACGTGACCGTCGATTCCGGGAGCAGCGCACCTGTCGAGGTAACCGAAATCTTTGAGGCGGGGCTCAACAAGCGGTTCCCCTCCCGCACCCATGAAGTCGAGGCCGCCGATGGCGCCGTCACCGCGACGCTGATCTTTACCAGCAATCGCAAGGGCAAGAATGCCAGGAGCGGCGCCGTGCTGACGGTCACCGTGTTCGATTCTGTAGGCAATGCTCTTGCCACCGCAGAGGGCGCGAGCCCCGTGGGGATTTCGCTCGACTTGCCTGCTGGCGCCTACCGGTTCGAAGTGACCGGGACGCTGCGGATCTCTTACCGGCTCGAGGTGACCCACCTGGCCATGTGACGAAGCGGGCCGGGGCGCGGTCGGTGCGTACCCTCCTACGGCCCGTTTCGGCTAGCTACCAGGCAGTCTAGAATTCTAGAATCAACACTTCGGCCGTTTGTGACAATGTTCTCCCCGAATGGAGCCCGGCGTCATCCTTCATTAGAAGCGACCAAGGCTCACCGGCATCGAAGTTGAGGGCGTTCGCCGAATCGCGTATTCGGGGTGAGCCTGGCGGCTTTGATCTCCAGTTTCGAACAGCACGTCGATCGGTTCTTCCCTCAAGAGCTCTCCGGATCCACAGCAGCAGGACCACTCGGTCGCGGCCCTTCAAGCGGGCGTCGTCGCAGTGCGGTACCGGGAGGACGGGCCTGGGTTCCACGGAACTTCGCGACATCCGGCTGCCTGACTAGTCCCATTGCGCAGGAAAAAAGAACTTGCATGCGCAAGAAAATGGACTTGCCATCTGTGGGTAACTAGTTCTACAGTCAACAATGGAATAAGTAGGCAGGAAGGCGTGAGGGTCGAGAGACTGCCGGACTGCTGCAGGGGATCGCAACGTGGGGTGTACCGGAAACGGACGCGTTGCCTAGCTAGGCGGAAACGCTATTCAGTCAAGATTGAGCGCTACCGGCGCATGGAGGTTGGGGCTACAGCCCCACACCGAAATTGCGCCGCCTCGAATCGG
>CAXMSM010000090.1:0-3811 GCA_964195655.1 uncultured Gammaproteobacteria bacterium
CGCAAACTCGTCCACATAGTCGACGACCCCGCTGTTGGCCTTCTCGAGCATCACGTCGAGATGCTGCACCGCGATCTCGGTGACCCTGGGCTCCAGCTCACGGATTCGGCGGGGAGTGAATCCCTTTGACACAAGCGTCCGCAACCGGAGGTGGTCGGGATCGTCCATCGCAAGGAAAGACATGGTCTTGGATGCGTGCGGTCCCCGTGAGATCGGGTCGAGTGACACGCCCTCCCGGTTGGACAGCGTGGTGCTGTTTCGGAAGCCCTGCAGCACGTCGCGGTGCCGCGACACCGCCCAGAAGCCGAGTTCCTCGTTGCGATAGAGCGGAGCTTCGTCGCGCAGTCTTTTGTAGTACGGATACGGATCCTCGTGAAAGTCGTAGTCGTACGGATCAAAGCCGACATCCCTGATGGCATCGCCGTTGATGGCCCTGCCGTTGATGGCCCTGCCGTTGGTGGTCATCAAGCCTCTCCGACGATGAGGCCGACCACGTAGCTCAATCGGTCAGCGATCTGGTGATAGGTGAATGCGCCGCTGCCGGCGTTGACCAGCGCGCCGTAGAACGTCATCCCCAATGCGTGCGGCGTGCGCGGGTCACTGTCGGGACCGACTGCCGCACGGATACGGCGATGGATCTCGGTGCCTATGCGGTCGCGCACCGTGCGCACGGCGGGGTCGTTGCCCGACAGCAGTGCGGTGGTGCACGCGGCGGCGACCTCGGGCTCGTCGGCGACCATCAGTGCCATGCTGCGCAGCGTCTTCTCGACACGGGTGGCCGTGCTGTCGTTGACGTCGGTGAAGTAGTCGACCTGCTGCACGAGGTCCAGGTAGACCTCGGCGATCAGATGGTTCTTGGACGAGAAGTAGGTGTACGCGGTGGCGGGTGCGACCTTGGCCCGCGCGGCGACCGCACGCACCGTCAGGTCTGCGTAGGAAGACTCGCGCAGCATTTCCATGCCGGCAGAGAGGACCTTGCGAAAGGTTTCTTCTTGGCGGCGGTTTCTGGGCGGTTGCTGCGACGGATCCACAATCGCCGCAGCGGCATTGCTGGACACATGTCCAAGTTATCGGAAACGGCGGGGCGTAGGCAAGTACAGTCACACAACCGCAGTTCAGAGGAGTAGTGATGCGCCTGGGTGCACCCTGGCCTTGCCTGGTCGACTGGTCAAGGTCTATGGTTCGAGTGAATATGGCCGGACAGTTGTCCAACAAGAGAAACAGGAGTTCGGATGGCAATCCTGGCCGATCAGGAGAGCAGGTTGCTCATCGACGGCAGGCTGGTCATTGGTAGTTCGGGCACCTTTTCCACTGTGAACCCCGCTACCGCGGAGACCCTTGGGGTTGCCGCCGATGCATCGGTCGGCGACATGGACGCTGCGATCGGCGCGGCGCGGCGCGCTTTCGACGACACCGGCTGGGCAACCGACCTCGAACTGAGGGTGCGATGCATCCGCCAGCTTCAACAGGCCATGCGTGACAACATTGAAGAGCTGCGAGACCTGACCATCGCCGAGGCCGGCGCACCGCGGATGCTGACGTCCGCCGCGCAACTTGAGGGTCCTGTCGAGGATCTGAGCTTCTGCGCCGACACCGCAGAGTCCTTCCAGTGGACCACCGACCTCGGCATTGCATCGCCCATGGGTATGAAGTCCCATCGGGCGATCGCCAGGGAGGCGATCGGCGTGGTGGGTGCGATAACGCCGTGGAACTTTCCGCACCAGATCAACCTCGCGAAGATTGGTCCAGCGCTGGCGGCAGGAAACACATTGGTGCTCAAGCCTGCTCCAGATACGCCATGGGCCGCGGCGGTACTTGGCGAGTTGATCACCGAACACACCGACTTCCCCGCGGGCGTGATCAATATCATCACCTCGAGCGACCATGGTGTCGGCGCGCTGTTATCCAAAGACCCTCGGGTGGATATGGTTTCGTTCACTGGGTCGACGAGTACCGGGCGTGCGGTGATGACCGACGCCGCGGCGACGCTCAAGAAGGTTTTCCTGGAACTCGGTGGTAAGTCGGCGTTCCTCGTGCTGGATGACGCGGATCTGGCTGGGGCGTGCTCGATGTCAGCGTTCACGGCGTCGATGCACGCCGGCCAGGGCTGCGCGATCACCACCCGGCTGGTGGTGCCCCGCGACCGCTACGATGAGGCCGTCGAGGACGCCGCGGCGACTATGCGCGGGCTCAAGCCGGGCGATCCGACCAACCCGGGCACGATCTGCGGGCCGGTGATCTCGGCGCGCCAGCGCGACCGCATCCAGGATCACCTCGATTCAGCCCTGGCTGAAGGCGGCAAGTTCGCCTGTGGCGGTGGCCGTCCCGCCGATCGCGATGCCGGCTTCTTCATCGAGCCGACGGTCATCGCCGGGCTGGACAACAATGCGAAAGTGGCCCGCGAAGAAATTTTTGGCCCGGTGCTGACAGTGATCGCCCATGACGGCGACGACGACGCCGTGCGTATCGCGAACGACTCTCCCTACGGTCTATCCGGCACGGTGTTCTCCGCCGATGAGAAGCGTGCGGCCGGAATCGCAGCCAGGATGCGCGTCGGCACGGTCAACGTCAATGGCGGTGTCTGGTACTCGGCGGACATGCCGTTCGGCGGCTACAAGCAATCCGGGATCGGCCGGGAGATGGGCCTTGCGGGTTTCGAGGAGTACCTCGAAACCAAAGCGATTGCCACCCTTGCGAAATAGGCAGCAAGGCGAAGTAGAGAATCAAGGAGGCTGGCGTGGGACTTTGTGGGGATCAGTTCAAGGACAAGGTGGCGATTGTCACCGGTTCCGGCGGCGGCATCGGCCAGGCCTACGCCGAAGCGCTTGCCCGTGAGGGCGCGGCGGTGGTGGTCGCCGACATCAACACCGAGGGTGCGCAGAAAGTTGCCGACGGAATCAAGGGGGAGGGCGGCACGGTGCGCGCTGTGCCAGTCGATGTAAGTGATCCGGAGTCGGCCAAGGCGATGGCCGCCCAGACGCTTTCGGAGTTCGGCGGTATCGACTACCTGGTCAACAACGCGGCGATCTTCGGCGGGATGAAACTCGACTTCCTGCTCACCGTCGATTGGGAGTACTACAAGAAATTCATGAGCGTGAACATGGACGGCGCGCTGGTGTGTACCAGGGCGGTGTACCGCAAGATGGCCAAGCGTGGCGGCGGGGCAATCGTGAACCAATCCTCGACCGCGGCGTGGCTCTACTCGAACTTCTACGGGCTGGCCAAGGTCGGTATCAACGGGCTGACGCAACAACTGGCGACCGAACTCGGCGGGCAGAACATCCGGGTCAACGCGATCGCGCCGGGGCCCATCAACACCGAAGCCAACCGGACCACCACACCGCAGGAAATGGTTGCTGACATCGTCCGGGGTATTCCGTTGTCGCGCATGGGCGAGACCGAGGATCTGGTCGGCATGCTGCTGTTTCTGCTGTCCGACCAGGCCAGGTGGATCACCGGCCAGATCTTCAACGTCGACGGCGGGCAGATTATCCGGTGAGTGAACTGAGGCTCGGTTACATCGGCCTGGGCAATATGGGCGCACCGATGGCCAAACGGATCATCGAATGGCCCGGTGGCGTCACGGTTTTCGACGTACGCCCGGAAGCAATGACTCCGTTCGCCGAACTGGGCGCGACCTTGGCGCACAGTGTGGCTGATGTCGCCAAAGCCGACGTCATCAGCGTGACCGTGCTCAATGACGATCAGGTTCGCGACGTCGTGGGTCAGCTCGCCGAGCACGCTGATCCTGGCACCGTCATCGCTATTCATTCGACGATCAGTCCGGAGACTGCAGTTGAATTGGCAAATG
>CAXMSM010000091.1:0-7766 GCA_964195655.1 uncultured Gammaproteobacteria bacterium
AGCAGCACCAGTATTTCGTCACCTCCGGTACGTCCGACCGTGTCGCCGTGTCGAACGCAACCGAGTATCCGGTCCGCCAGAGTCGCGAGCATGACGTCGCCGGCGCCGTGCCCCCAAGTGTCGTTGACAGCCTTGAAGTGGTCGACATCGCAGAACAACACGCCAAGTTCTGCTCCGGGAGTTCGGGCGGACGCAAGTGCGAACTCAAGGCGTGAAATCGTCTCGCCCCGGTTGACCAGGCCCGTGAGCGAGTCGAAGCAGGCCAATCGCTTCAGTTCCTGCTGCGCTTCGACCAGGTCTTCACGTTGGCGACGTAACCGTTGTTCATATTCGCGGCGATCGGTCACGTCTCGAATCGCCGCCAACACGTGCTGGCTTTGCTCGGTGCGCAGCGGACTCAGACTGACGGAGACTGGGAACTCTGTCCCATTCCTGTGTAGCCCCCACAACTCCAGACCGGCGCCCATCGCTCGCACCGTCGGGTCAGCGAAGAAGTCCCTGCGATAGCCGATGTGCTTGCCCCGGAAGCGCGGAGGAAGAAGCATTTCGACCTCAGCGCCGACTACCTCATCGCGCGGATATCCGAACATCCGGTCGGTTTGGGCGTTGGCAAGCATGATCCGTCCGTCAGGCCCCACGATGATCAAGGCATCAGGGGCTGCTTCCAAGAGGATGCGATACAGCGCCTCAGCCTCAGCACGCTCAGCCTCAGCCTCAGCACGCTCGGCCTCAGCCTCAGCACGTTCTGACTCGGCCTCAGCACGCTCCCTACTCAGGGTTTCCTTGTCGATCAACAGTCTCTGCTCACGCTGGCTCGCGAAGAACACCGCCACCCCGATAACCAGAGTGCCCGCCGTTATCGACGGCACCCACGCCGAATCGCCATGAAGTCCGGCTCTCAGTAACAGCAGACGTGAAAGCCCCACCGCGAGCGGAAGGCCGGCCAGGATGGCGATCATCCGGATCAGCGTCCAACGGTCCGGTCGGGACAGCAGCCAAGCGACCGGATCTCGATCCGGGCGCACCATCAGCGTTGCCGCGACCAGCAGCACCAAACTCAGGACCGACTCGATCGCCTGACCGCTTGAGCCGGAAGCGTCCATCAGCAAGAACGCTTCAAATAGGTACGCCAAGGCTGTGATAGTCGGCACCACCGCTGCGGCTGCCAGACAAACGGGCCAGGCGACGCGGGTCCACCTACGATCGAGTCGGGTCACCGCAACGGCGATCGCCAACAGTGCGCTCGACAGCGCAGTCGACATACTTACGCGACCGGGCCAGGAGAACTGCGCCGCACGCACCGTTTCGGGGAAGAACAGCTGATCGAGGCCGAGCGGCCTACCGGTCGCGTATTCCGCGAGGAACACTGCCGCCAGGACCCCGGCCATCACCGCCAGGCCACACCCGGCCCACACCCGAGCAGGTGACGGGCGACCCAACTGCACCAGGATCGCCAGTCCCAGTGCGGCCACGAGTGCCGCGGCCCATGGCGTCATGTAAGGAAATGACGAAAAGACCCGCGTCAGGCTGTCGTTCCCCGTCGCCCAGCCCACCCAGTTCACCACGGCGAGGCCAAGCACCATGCCCACCGAGGCACGCGCACACTTGACCAGCACAGCTTCGCGGCGCGAAACGTGATCCGGCACAGCTATGAGCAACTTGAACCCTTTCTGATTGGTCCCGTCAAACGTACTGCCACGGTTCCAGGCCGCACTCGGCGTGGGGTGCGGCGTGAACGCCTACGATCTAGCCATGATCGAACGCCTCTACCTCGCCTGGAACGCGGAGCTGAGCTTGACCGGCGGACTGGCCTACGTCGCGAACCGTCTGCGGGGTAAAGACGAGTGCGCACTCTGTGAACTCACGTACGACGGAATCAGCGAGAAGCCCGAATTCAAGCAGTGCAAGCGAGACATCGGCCTGCCCTTCGAGGGCGTGTATCGGAACCGAATGGACTCCGAGCAGGCCGCCGCCGCTGCCGATGACTTCCCTTGCGTTTTGGCGAGAACCTCTACCGGTCTCGTCAAGCTGCTCAGCCGAACCGAAATCGAATCCTGCAATGGGGATCTGGACCTCTTCACGGATCGGTTACGCGAAGCGATAGACCGACACCACAACTCGACACCAGAACGATGAGCCCTACATCCGCACTGATTCCCGGCCCCGTCGAGAGTTGACGAAGCCCAACACGGCGGCACCCAGGGTCACTATCGCCCCACCCAGAATCATCCCTCCGATGACGTCACTGAAGGTGTGCGCTCGGGCGTACACCGCGATGAAGGCCACGAAGAGCACGCCCGCTACCACCGGCACCGTCAACGCTGTTTTTACGGCGCAACCGCGTCCGGTCCCCAGGCATACCGCGATCATGCCGAGCAGCGCAGCGCTGCCCGTGACATGGCCCGAGGGGAATGAATGCTCGAATGAAGGCAATGCCGTATTTTGCAGCTCCGCTACGGCTGTGGACGTCCGCCCGACCAGGGCCTTGAGCGTCTGCTCTATCACGAAGCCGACACCGGTGACGCCGACGACTAAAACCGCCGGAAGCGCCGACCGCGCCTGCAGCGAGAGCAGCGTGCCACAAACCATTGCGGCACTCGCGACGTGTAACGGCTGACCTATGAAGCGGAAGATCCCACTCGCGTCCACTTGCCAATTGCGGGATCTGTGTGCGCCGAACCAAGTCTCGACAGACGTGTCGAGTGCCGCCAGCCACTCGGCATTTATCCCGACTGCCAGCGCCGCCAAGGCGGTAAACAGCCCGGCGGCGAGGAAAACCAACGCCAAGCGGCCACGACGGATCAGCGCGCACCCGCCAAGAACCACGGCCACGACAACTAGCGCAATCACGGTGATGTTGATAGTCGGACATTGTGCACCACGCCGGTGCCCGTTGGACATCGCCGCGACCGCCGTGTTCAGTAGTCCGATGCCACGCCGCACGCTCGCTAGGGTCCTGTGGTTCGCCTTGCTCTTCTGGGCCTGCGGCATCCTTTGGCTTTCATCACTCAGTCCGGAACAGTTGCCCGACGCGGCGTTTCTCGTCTCGGACAAAATCAGCCATTTCATCGCTTTCGCTATCGGCGGGTGGCTCGCCGCCAGCGCGCTTCGGATGTCGCGTCCGCTGGCCGCAATCGCGGGCCGGATCGTCCTGGCCATCATCATCATCGCCGTCTTCGGCGCCGTCGATGAATCAATCCAGACATTCACCCCGGGCCGCTCAGGTCGCGACATCTATGACTGGACTGCCGATTTCCTCGGGGCGGTCGCCGGCTCGCTGTTGACGCTCCCGACTCACCGTCGCCTCGAACGGCGTTTGCGGTGAGTGTTCTACGAGTTCCGACCCAGTGCCACAACCCGTATCGAGGTCGTCCTGCATCAGTATGCGCATCCGTTTCGAAGTAGTTACCTTCCTATAAGGTCCCTCTCAGGTTCTCGCCGTAACTTAAAAACCAGCACTAAGAGACACCCCGATAAGCTCGGCCCGCCACCAACCCCCCCCAGGTGGCGGGCCGATATCGTGGTTGCTGGTCCGCAAAGCACACGACGCCCCCGCCCAAACCGAGAGGGTTCTCGCCGTATTGCTCGAAGCCGTATTGCTCGAATTCGAAACCACGTGAGAGAACATCGGTGACCACGCAGATCGATGCGGCCGGCCCGGCTCGGCTGGCCGAACTCGCCGACGTCGCCGCACGCACTTTTCCGCTGGCCTGTCCCCCGTCGGCCAGCGCTGAGGACATCGCGAAGTTCATTGCCGAGCACCTGTCATCCGGGCGGTTCGGCGAGTACCTGGACGACCCCGATCGCACGGTGCTCACCGCGACTGAGGAGGGGCGAATCATCGGCTACGCCATGCTGATTCGCGGTGCGCCCGCCGACGCCGACGTCGTGCGCGCGGTCACCGCACACCCGGCCCTGGAGCTGTCGAAGATGTACGTGCTGCCCGAGGCCCACGGCGTGGGAGTGTCCGCGGCGTTGATGTCGGCCGGGCTACGGTGCGCCATCAAGCTTGAAACGGCCTGCGTGTGGTTGGGGGTCAACCAGCAGAACCACCGCGCACAGCGCTTCTACGCCAAACATGGCTTCACCATCACCGGCACCAAGACCTTCCGGCTCGGCACCGACGTCGAGCAGGACTACGTGATGGTGCGCCCCACCTGACCGGCGGCGGTCAACGCCAGTAGCCGCGAGGTCGCCCGCAGATACTTCTTGCGGAAACCGCCCGCAAGCATCTCTTCGCCGAAGAGGGTGTCCAATGGGGCCCCCGAAGCCACTACCGGGATACCGGCGTCGTAGAGGCGGTCGGTCAACGAAACCAGCCGCAGCGCAACGCTCTGGTCATCGATGTGGCGCACCGCGGTGATGAACACTGCTGAAACCCCTTCGATCAATGTCAGATAGCGCGACGGATGCATGGTCGCCAGGTGCGCGCACAACGCGTCGAAGTCATCCAGCGTCGCGCCGGGAACCGCGGCGGCGCGTTCGGCGACCTCGGCATCGCTCGGCGGCTGCGGTGCCGGGGGCAGGTCACGGTGACGATAGTCCGGCCCCTCGATGCGCACCGTGGTGAAAATCGCCGCCAGCGTGTTGATCTCCCGCAGGAAGTCCTGTGCGGCGAAGCGGCCTTCACCCAACTGCTCGGGCAGCGTGTTGGACGTGGCTGCAACCGAGACGCCACGCTCGACCAGTTGGGACAGCAGCCGGGAAATCAGCGTGGTGTTACCGGGATCGTCGAGCTCAAACTCGTCGATACAGACCAGCACATAGTCGGAGAGCAGCTCGATGCACTCGGCGAACCCGAACACTCCCGCTAATTGGGTGAGCTCCCCGAACGTGGCGAACGCCCGCTTGAACTGTGAGGGGCCGGGAACCTCCCCGGGAACTTCGTAGTACGACGACGCCAGCAGGTGTGTCTTGCCGACGCCGAACCCGCCGTCGAGGTACACCCCCACACCCGGCAGCACCTCGCGTTTGCCGAACAGCTTCTTCTTGCCCGCCCGCCGCTGCACCGCCTGTTCGCAGAACCGCCGGCACACACGCATCGCCTCGGCCTGCGAGGGCTCGCCCGGATCGGGCTTGTAAGTGTCGAAGCTGACATCGGCGAACGTCGGCGGCGGAATCAGCTGAGCGATCAGCCGCTCCGGCGTGACGCTGGGATGTCGATCAACCAGATGCCCGACATCGTTGGACCCGTTCATGCAGGCACCCTAGCCGCGTGTTGTGATTCTGCGTATGTCTGGTGAAAATGACGGGCCGCGGTTCACCATGCTTGGCCGGGTGAGTCAGCTCGGCCCGGGCGGGCTCACGCAGTGCTACGCGTATCCGGCGGCCCACCCCGACGAACCGCGGTCATGCTGGGTGCGGGGCAACATGATCGCTTCGATCGATGGCGGCGCGACGAGTGCCGGCAAATCCGGCGCTCTGGGCGCCGACGGCGACGGTGCGGTGTTCGCAGCGCTGCGCGAGTTGGCCGACGTCATCGTGGTCGGTGCGTCCACGGCGCGGGTGGAGAATTACGCGGGCGTGCAGTTCAACGCCGCGCAGCGACAGGAACGCAAGCGCCGGGGGCAGTCCGAGGTTCCGCCGATCGCGGTTCTGACCCGCTCGGGCCGCCTCGAGCGCGACTCGCAGCTATTCCACCGCACCGAGGTCACGCCGCTGATCCTGACCAGTGCCGACGCGGTCAGCAACACCAGAACGCGCCTCGGTGCACTCGCGGAGGTTCTCGATGCCTCCGGCGAGCACACCGATTCGGTGGATCTGCGCGTCGCACTCGACCTGCTGGCCGCAAAAGGGCTGCTGCATGTACTGACCGAAGGCGGGCCCGGCGTCCTGGGTATGTTCACCGAACAAAACGTGCTCGACGAGATGTGCCTGACAGTGGCTCCAGCGCTCGTCGGCGGTAAGTCCGTACGAATCGTGACCGGACCGGCCGAAATACACACTGCGATGCAGCTCATTCATGTGCTCACCGACGACGACGACTACCTTTACCTGCGCTACGGCCGTCGCGATCCGGCCCGCTCCGGCGCAGCTCAGTGACACCGGTCAGTACTGTGGTCGGCATGCGTCGACTGCTCCGTGCTCCGAGCAATCGAGGCTCGATGGCTTCCCCCGTGGGCGTTGGTGCTGTGCTGCCCCTCCTGGTGCCGGTCGTTGTCGTCTCCGTCGCGTTGGTCGGCTGTTCGCCGGGCCTGGCCGCAAACCCGCGCTATGCCACCGACTCCGGGGCTGGGCCCCAAGGCGAGACCCAAACCAGCACGCCGCCGGATGGACCGCCGGGAATCGCGGCCCCGAAAAGCGATCTGTCGTGGCGGGACTGCACATCACGGATGTTCAGCGAGGCTGCGGTCGACACGGTCCCTGGCGTCTCGCTCGACTGCGCCAGCTTCGACGCCGACCTTGATCCGATCAACGGCGCCAGCGGGACGGTCAGCATCGGGGTGGTGCGGGCCAGGTCCGCGCAGACGCCCGGTGACGCCGGGCCGCTGGTGATGACGACCGGGTCGGAGCTGCCTTCGTCAGTTCAGTTACCGGTGTGGTTGTCCCGCGCCGGAGTCGATGTACTGGCCGAACACCCCGTGGTATCAGTGGACCGCCGCGGTATCGGCATGTCGAGCGCACTGGACTGCCGTGACCTATTCGACCGCCAGGAGATGATCGAGCAGGCCCAATTCCTGGCTGGTGACGACCCCGTCGCCAACCTCGGCGCGGTGACGAGGACGGCCACGACAAGCTGTACCGACACCATCGCCCCCGGCGACTCGGCCTACGACAACGCGCACGCCGCCGAGGACATCGAGCGCCTGCGCACCACCTGGGACGTGCCCGCGCTGGCGTTGCTCGGCGTCGGCAACGGTGCACAGGTTGCCCTGGCCTACGCCGGGTCCCACCCGAGCAAGGTAGCCAGGCTCATCCTGGACTCCCCCCTGCCGCTGGGCATTTCCGCGGAGGCCGCCACCGAACAGCGCGTCAAGGGTGAGCAGGCCGCCCTGGAAGCGTGGGCGACCCAGTGCGTGGCGACGAACTGCACGCTGGGCGCTGACCCCAAGGGCGCAGTCGATGCGTTACTGGACTCGGCGCGGGCCGGCAGAGGGCCAAACGGCGCATCAGTGGCCGCGGTCGCCAACGCCATCTCGACCGCGCTCGCCTATCCCCAGGGCAGCAGAGTGGCTGCCGGCAACGAAGTCGCACTCGCGGTCGCCGATGCCCGGTCCGGCAATACCAACCGGCTGAACAAATTGATCAACCAGGCCGAATCGCTGCGCCAAACCGACGGCCAGTTCGTCAACATCTGCAGCGACGCACTGAACCGGCCCACTCCCGACCGGGTTCGCGAGCTCGTCGTGGAGTGGGACAAGCTCTACCCGCAGTTCGGCACGGTAGGCGCACTCAACATGGTGAAGTGCCTGAACTGGCCCAGTGGCACGGCGCCCAAGGAACCCCAGGATCTCAAGATTCCGACACTGCTGCTCGGCGTGCAGAACGACCCCATCGTCGGCAACGAAGGCGTCGCCGCAGTCGCCGCCACCGCCATCAACGCCGGTTCGTCCAACCGGAGGGTCATGTGGCAGGGCATCGGGCACGGCGCGGCGATCTACTCACCGTGCGCGCTGCCGCCGGTGATCGGGTACGTGTCCGCCGGGGGCGCGCCGGACGACCCGATCATCGTGCTGGTGTGATGGCATTGTTAATCAAGCTTCATGATACAGTGGGAACGAAGGCAATCGGTTCGGCGCTCAACCTGATGGACGAAAGATCCATGG
>CAXMSM010000092.1:0-10918 GCA_964195655.1 uncultured Gammaproteobacteria bacterium
AGGAAGCTGGGCTCGCTGGCAGGCCGCAACGCTGTGGTGATCGGCGCCGGTTCGATGGGCGCCCTGGCGACCAAGCAGCTGGTGCGGGCGGGCGTCGAGCGCGTGGATGTGATGAACCGGTCGCTGCCCCGTGCGCGCCGACTGGCCGACAACGCCTGTGAACTGGGGATGGCGTCGGCCGCGCACTCCCTCGATGACATTGCGTCGGTTCTCGCCGACGCCGACGTGGTCGTCTCCTGCACCGGCGCGGTGCATCCGGTGGTCTCGCTGGCCGACGTGCATCGCGCGCTGTCCTCGCGCGAGCAGCCGGGGGCAGCGCCGGCTCGCGGGGGGCCGCTGACGATGTGCGATCTCGGTATGCCCCGCGATGTCGACCCCGCGATCGCCGGACTTCCCGGCGTGTACCTGATCGACATGGAACGCGTCCAGCGCGAGCCGTCTGCGCGCGCGGCCGCCTCCGACGCCGAGGCAGCCCGCACCATTGTCGCCGCCGAAGTGGCTAATTATCTCGCCGGGCAACGCATGGCCGAGGTCACGCCGACCGTCACAGCGCTGCGTCAGCGGGCCGCTAACGTGGTCGAGTCCGAGTTGCTGAGGTTGGACAACCGACTGCCCGCTCTGGACTCCATCCACCGTGACGAGGTCGCCAAAACCGTGCGCCGCGTAGTGGACAAACTCCTGCACGCACCGACGGTGCGCGTGAAGCAGCTGGCTAGTGCTCCCGGCGGTGACAGCTACGCCGAAGCCCTGCGCGAGCTGTTCGAACTCGACCAGCGGGCAGTTGACGCAGTCGCCGCTGGCGAGTTGCCTCTGGTTGCCGGAGCAGGTGAATTCGTCCCGGTAGCTGGACGTGACGAATTCACTTCCGTGGCAACTGATCTCGACAAGACCGAGTAACGCTCCTGCTTTCCGAAAGCCACTAAGTGATTCGAATAGGGACCCGCGGGAGCCTGCTGGCGACAACCCAGGCTGGTGTCGTCAGAGATGCCCTGGTGGACCGCGGCCATTCCGCCGAGTTGGTCGTTGTGTCCACCGCCGGAGATCGCTCCGCCGCCCCGATCGCCGAAATCGGTGTCGGGGTCTTCACCGCGGCACTGCGCGAAGCGATCGCCGACAACGTGGTCGACATGGCCGTGCACTCCTACAAAGATTTGCCCACCGCAACCGACCCTCGGTTCGTGATTGCCGCGATCCCGGTGCGTGCGGACGCCCGTGACGCCCTGGTAGCGCGTGACGGACTGGTACTCGGACAGTTGCCGGCCGGGTCGATGATCGGGACATCGTCACCCCGGCGGGAGGCGCAGCTTAGAGCACTGGGTCTCGGTTTGGAAATCCGCCCCCTACGGGGCAACCTAGATACCAGGTTGAACAGGGTAAGCAGCGGTGATCTCGACGCCGTCGTCGTGGCCCGGGCGGGATTGGTCCGCATCGGTCGTCTCGACGCTGTCACTGAGACGCTGGAACCGGTACAGATGTTGCCGGCGCCGGCTCAAGGGGCATTGGCAGTCGAGTGCCGTGCCGGTGACACGGCACTCTCGGAGCTGTTGGCGGAGTTGGACGATGCCGACACGCGGGTGGCGGTCACCGCAGAGCGAGCCTTGCTCGCCGAACTGGAGGCGGGGTGCTCCGCACCGGTAGGCGCGATCGCAGAGGTGGTCGAGTCGATCGATGAGGACGGCCGAGTCTTCGAAGAGCTGTCGCTGCGCGGCTGCGTGGCGATGCTAGACGGATCCGAAGTGATCCGTGCGTCCGGTATCGGGGCTCCCGGTCGGGCACGAGAGCTTGGGCTCTCGGTGGCCGCGGAGTTGTTCGAGCTGGGGGCACACGATCTATTGGACGAACGCGGGAGAGACAGATGACTCGCCAAATGAGCCTGCGAGGGCGCAAAGGCAAGCCCGGCCGCATCACGTTCGTCGGCGCTGGGCCCGGAGACCCGGGCCTGCTGACGACACGTGCCCGCACCGTGCTGGCCAACGCCGCGCTGGTATTCACCGACCCTGACGTGCCTCAAGCGGTGCTCGCCCTGGTGGGGTGTGACCTGCCGCCGCCGTCGGGGCCACTGCCCCCCGGGGCAAATGAGGCGACGCCTCCCCGGACAGATCAGGCGGTCAAGACGCCTGGGCACGCCGGCCGGGCCGGCATGCCTGTGGGCAAAGGCAGGCGGGCCGATGTGCCGCAGTCGGGCTCGGTGATCCCTGGCGGTCCCGATGTGCGGCCCGCCCTGGGCGACCCGGGTGAGGTCGCCAAGACGCTGGCCAGCGAGGCTCGCACCGGCGTGGACGTCGTAAGGCTGGTTGCCGGCGATCCGATGTCGGTCGACGCGGTGATTACCGAGGTGAACGCGCTCGCCCGGACACAGCTGAACTTCGAGATCGTGCCCGGACTACCCGCCACCACGGCGGTGCCCACCTACGCGGGGTTGCCGCTGGGCTCGGCGCACACCGTGGCCGATGTCCGCGGTGACGTCGATTGGGCAGCGCTGGCCGCCGCACCGGGGCCGCTGATTCTGCACGCGACGGCGTCCCATCTCCCTGACGCTGCGCGCACGCTCATCGAGTACGGTCTGGCCGACACCACGCCGACTGTGGTGACGGCCAGCGGCACCACCTGTCAGCAACGTTCGGTCGAGACGACGCTGGCCGGCCTGCTCGACAAGGCCACCCTGACGGCCGCCGGTTCTGACGGACTGCCGGCCGCTAGTGCGGTCGGGCCATCCCCAGCTGACGCAGGGGCCTTGGTGGTGACGATCGGGCGTACCGTCGCCAACCGCGCGAAGCTGAACTGGTGGGAGAGCCGCGCTCTCTACGGGTGGACCGTGCTTGTACCGCGCACCAAGGACCAAGCGGGCGAGATGAGCGAACGCCTCGTCGGCCACGGCTCTCTGCCCATCGAGGTGCCGACGATCGCGGTCGAACCGCCGCGCAGCCCCGCCCAGATGGAGAGGGCGGTCAAGGGTCTGGTGGACGGACGCTTCCAATGGGTGGTGTTCACCTCCACCAACGCGGTTCGCGCCGTGTGGGAGAAGTTCAACGAGTTCGGGCTGGATGCTCGGGCATTCTCCGGTGTCAAGATCGCCTGCGTCGGTCAGGCCACCGCAGACCGGGTGCGCGCCTTCGGAATCAACCCTGAGTTGGTGCCCGCCGGTGAGCAGAGCTCGCTGGGCTTGCTCGATGAGTTTCCGCCCTACGATGACATTTTCGATCCGGTCAATCGGGTGTTGCTGCCGCGGGCCGACATCGCCACCGAGACCTTGGCCGAGGGTCTTCGCGAATGCGGTTGGGAGATCGAGGATGTCACCGCATACCGCACGGTGCGAGCGGCGCCTCCGGCTGCACATACTCGGGAGATGATCAAGACTGGCGGCTTCGACGCTGTGTGCTTCACGTCGAGCTCGACGGTGCGCAACCTCGTCGGTATCGCCGGCAAGCCGCACGCCCGTACGATCGTCGCTTGTATCGGACCCAAGACCGCTGAAACCGCAGCGGAATTCGGCCTTCGCGTCGACGTGCAACCGGAAGTGGCTGCGGTGGGTCCGCTGGTGGAAGCATTGGCCGAGCACGCTGCCCGGCTGCGCGCCGAGGGTGCTTTGCCGCCGCCGCGGAAGAAGAGCCGCCGCCGGTAGCTGAGAGGGGATGGCTTCACATGCCTTATCCGAGCCACCGCCCCAGAAGGCTGCGGTCCACTCCGGCTATCCGCCGACTGGTCGCGCAGACCTCTCTGGAGCCAAGACATTTGGTCTTGCCGATGTTCGTCGCCGACGGAATATCGGAATCGCGGCCGATATCTTCCATGCCCGGTGTCGTTCAGCACACCCGCGATTCGCTACGTCGGGCAGCCGCCGATGCGGTCCAGGCGGGTGTGGGTGGGCTGATGTTGTTCGGGGTTCCAAGCGACGAGCACAAGGATCCGTCCGGCACCGTCGGCACAGATCCTGACGGCATCCTCAACGTCGCACTGCGGGAGTTGGCCAAGGATCTCGGCGACGAAACGGTGCTGATGGCCGATACCTGTCTCGATGAGTTCACCGACCATGGCCATTGCGGTGTGCTGGATGACCGGGGTCGAGTTGACAACGACGCGACCAACAGCCGTTATGTTGAACTTGCTGTAGCCCAATCAGAATCGGGTGCGCACGTTGTTGGTCCCAGTGGGATGATGGACGGGCAGGTCGCCGCTATTCGTGGCGGTCTCGATGCCGCAGGGCACTCCGACACCGCGATCCTTGCCTACGCGGCGAAGTTCGCGTCGGGTTTCTACGGCCCGTTTCGTGAGGCAGTGGCCTCCAGCCTGGATGGTGACCGGCGTACGTACCAGCAGGAGCCGGGCAATGCGCGTGAGGCGCTACACGAGATCCAACTCGACATCGAAGAGGGCGCCGACATCGTGATGGTCAAGCCTGCGATGGCCTACCTCGACGTGGTGCGGGCAGCCGCCGATCTTTCCCCGGTTCCGGTTGCCGCTTACCAGGTTTCCGGCGAGTACTCGATGATCAATGCGGCGGCGGCCAACGGGTGGATCGACCTGCGCACCGTAGTTCTGGAGACGCTGACCGGAATGCGCCGCGCCGGCGCCGATATCGTGCTGACCTACTGGGCCGCCGACGCGGCCCAGTGGCTGTCGTGATAGCTCAGCAGGTGACCAGGCCGGTCGACCTTGATACCGGGTTCTGGTTGTGGATAGTTTCTCTGCCTCTGATAGTCGCCTGCTACGTCATCGATATGGTGACAGCGGAGCAGCGTTCGTCGTTATTTGTGCTGGCAATCAACGGCGTGTTCTTGGTCGTCCTGGCCGCAATCGTCGTGGCGTTCCTGATTCTGATGAGGTACGGCTACCGTTGGGCGCGCTCTTGTTTGACCGGCGGCGCGATTGCGGCGGTGGCCTATACCCTCTCGAGTCTGTTCACCGTCGAGCGTTCCGCCGGCGTCGCACTCGGCTACGCCGTCAGCGCTATCTTCGGATCGGTGCTGATACTCGGGGGGGTTTACCTGCTGCACCGCCGCGACGTCAACGCGTTCTTCACCGGTAGCCCCCCGAGTTGATCACTGTGCTGATCGGCATGTCGTTCAGGATTCGGTAGTTCGGCCGGCGGGCCGTCACTCAAGGTGGGCGACGCACAGGTCCGGCTCGACGAACGGCCTGAGACTGTCGACGGTGACGGGTCCCCGGAGCTCGGATAGCACGCCTTGCATCAGGCCCAGATGGATCGAACAGGTCACCTCACCGTACTTTTGGGCCACATCGTGAAAGGGGCAGTGCCGCAGCCGAATCTCACTGGCTGCCCGGGCCGGTGGCGTTTCCGGCTTGAAACCGAGTTCATCGAGGACCTGCACCAACTGGGCGACGGACTGCGACCTCGTACGGGTCCGGCCAGCCCGGCGTTGCCTGATGAAGGACGCCCCGACCGAGCGGCCCAGTTCTTTGGCCGTGGTGGCTGGATCGTCCGAAGCCTCAGCGAGGTAGCCGGTAAGGGCGGTGGCGAGCATTCGGTAACTGGTCGGTCCGGCGGGGTCCATCGTGCGGCTGGCACGAAACACATTCGGCGGCCGCCCCGTTCCTGATGACGTTCCACGGGTTTGTTCGACGCGACCAGCCTGAACCAGCGTTTCGAGATGGAACCGGACGGTGTTGGGGTGCACTTCTAGTTCTTGAGCCAAGCTTGCGATACTGCGCGGCTCGATCGAGTCGTTCAGCAGTGCGAGGATCACTTCCCGCCGTCCGGGCACGTCAGCTGCGACTGGTCGCGGCATCGAATTGGACGAGTTGATCAGCTCGCTGAGCACCACTGCCCCGCTGATGTCGATTTCCTTGGTCGCGGTGAGCAGCGTCAGTGTTCGTCGCCGCGCCAGCTCACACAGATGTGTCAGGGCCTCGGCGCGGTCGGGCCGGGCCAGTTCGGCGCGGTAGCGACGGGCGAATTCCTCGAACAACTCCGGGGCGTGGCCATACCAGTGGCGCAGCTCGGTGGAAGGGGCGATGTCCTTGCGCCATTCATCGAGCTGCGCCTTCGTTTTGCTCACACCTCGCGGCCAGAGCCGGTCGACGAGCACGCGGGCGCCATCCTCGGGCGACGGATCGTCGTAGATCCGGCGAGTGCGGGCGCTGCAATGGGTCGTCATGACCGGCTTGCCGGTCGACGGACGGGAGGGATGAGCAGGCGGTCCAGGTCTTGGTCGCCAGCCCCGTTCAGTCTGCGGTGCATCGCCCGAGCGATCCTGGTGGCTTGGATCTTGGCCTGTTCAGCGCGGAGGCCCTGGTACATCTGGTCGACGGTGTCGGTCCAGACCCCTAACCAGCGCAGGAAATGTTCGCCTCCCAGGGGATGGCTGTCATGGACCGTCCGATGGACCTGCAGCGCGCTGCCTTGATCCAGGTCTGCTCGGTCGGCCTGGCCGGTTGGAGTGGGGACCACGGTGTTCACCTCCGAATGGCCTTATGTGGTGAGTAGCAAAACGCCACCGACAAGCAGTGCGACCACCTTGAGGAGTTCCAGCCCGACATACACGTAGTGGACTCGGGATCGCGTGGTTGTGCCCGCCGTGCCCGCCGAGGCCGCCGGGGCAGCAAGCACCGCATTGGATCGGCGGCTCAGCAGGGGCCGGACCGCGACCAACTGGACTAACAGGGCGACGATCGCGACGGCTATCGCCGCGGTTGCGCCCAGTGGCAGTGATCCCAGCAGTGTCGCGATGATGATGACGACCGCGAGAAGGACCTCGATGGTGTTGAGCGCGCGAAAGACCAGGCGGCCGATGCCGAGGCCGATCCCGAGCGTCACGCCAGGCGCCCGAAACTTCAGCGGCGTTTCCACAAACGAGATCGCCATCACCATGCCGAACCACGTGAACAGTGCGGCTACGGCCACCGCGCCACCCCCGTTCACGGGAACCGCTGAGACGGAACCGGTTGGCCGCCGATGTATTTCGCCTCGGTCATCTCGACGAATTCAAGTGCGTCGGTCGAGGGAGGCTCGATTGTGGACACCATCTCAATGAGTTTACCCAATGTTGATATGTAAAAACTAGGGGACCGTCGTGTGCCGTGCCGTGCCGTGCCGGCGCCGACCAGAACTGGCGTTGCGCGCGAGCGTTCCCGACCACCGGATACGGCGAACGCCGCGCCCTGGTTGGCACCGATCACTCCAAGATCATCGTGCTGTCCACTCTCTCAAATGCCCCTGATCCCGCGGACTCCAGGTCGCAGGCATTGCGGTGCGGCGAAGCACTGTCGACCTTGTTGCTTGAGTGCACGGTCGCCGGACTTGCCACATGCACGCTGACCCACCTGACGGAGATCGGGCCGAGCCGGAAGGTCATCAGCCAACTGACCGGACAGCCCGGTCTGCCGCAACTGCTGATCCGCGTCGGGCAAACACCGGTCACGGGTGCACACCCGCGCGCCACACCCCGACGACCCGTGAGCGAGGTTCTTCGGTTCCGCACCTGATCGCGGGCATCCTCGCCTTTGTGCGCAGTCGCGTTGCCTCTAAGGCGTTGTGGCGCAGGACGCTCACGACGTGCCCACCCGGTGGTTCGCTACGCTGACCCGACAATGACGCCCCCTCCGCCGACCACCCCAATGCCCGTGCCGTCGAGTCGGCCTCGTGTGGTCGACGCCGCGTTCTGGTGCTTCATCGGCGGCGCGGTGATCATGATGGTCGGTGGGTTGATGGCAGCCTCCGCTACCTTCGAGGTCGCCCGCGGGGCGATCGACGCCGCCGTCGCCGACGAGCAGGTGCGCAGCTATCTCACGATGTACCGGGTGAGCGGGATAGCTTCGGCGTTGGCGGCCGGTGCGCTGGCCTTCCTTGCCGGCCGGGCCCGGCGGGGTGACGCTCGGTTCCGCCTCGCCACGTTGGGACTTTCTTTCGCAATGGTCGCGGTCGTGGGGTTGCTGGCGGTCGGCGTCGGTTTCGTGGAGCCGCTCGTCTTGCTGGCACTGCTGCCAATTCTCGTCGGAGCTGCCCTGCTCAACGTGCCGGCGGCGCGCACTTGGTATGAGTCGGAGGGGCAGCAGTGACTGAAGGCGGGGCGGATGCCGGGGATGCCGCGGATGCCGCGGACGCCGGAAATTTGGAGGCACCTTCTGTAGTGCTGTACCAAGAAAATGGTGGCAGCTGGCTGTGGCTGCTGGCGGGTCCGGCCGCAGGTGTCGCGATGGCGCTGATCCAGTGGTCGGCCGGCTACGGAATCCAGTGGGCCATTCCCACGCTCTTCTTGGTGCTCGTCTCGGGATTCCTGGCGATCCAGGTCAAAGCCGTCCGACTTCACACGTCAGTCGAGTTGACCGTGGACTGGTTGCGCGAGGGCCGCCAGACCATTCTGACCGACGAGATCGTGGCGATCTATCCGGAAGCCAGCGGCAAAGAAGCGCCGAAGTGGCAGAGTGTGCGGGCGCTGGGCGAGCTCACCGGAGTGCCGCGCGGGCGCACCGGCATCGGTATGCAGTTGACGGCCGACCGCACTGTGCAGGCGTGGGCGCGCAAGCATCGGCGGTTGCGGGCCGCGCTGACCAACTTGGTGGAGGAGCGCATCCCGCCGGAGTCGACGCCATGACGTCGCAGCGCGCAGTCGTCGAGCTGCTGCTGGCCGGGTGCGCGGCCGTGGGCTGCGTACTGAGCTGGCTCGCGGCGGGTTCGGAAGCCGCCGTCGCGCCCGTGCTGGAGGGCGAGCCGACGACGACGTCGATGGAGTACTACCCGCCGCTTCTGACGCTGGCGCTGCTGCTCGCGACCGCAGCCGGGGTGCTTGCCGTCCTGGGCGTGGGCCGGCTGCGCCGCCGAGGGGGCGTTCCCGCGAAGTAGCGTTCCGGGTCGCTGCCGGGGCCCATCGACAGCCCTGTGTTCGCTTTCGCGGCATTGCTACCGGGGCTCCGCTATCCGCCTATTGGTACAAAGTGCAATTTATGTAACACTGTGACTTATGACGGAGTTAGCGGATAGGAGTGGACACCTCGACAGGGCTCATTCCGATGCGCTGCCGCTCGGCCCCCGGTCGCTGGTCTGGCGCTACTTTGGCGACAATCGGATGTACCTGATCGGCCCGCGGCCCGCAGTGCTGCAAAACATGCTGGCCGAGCTGGGCCAAGGCGTGTATGACCACTCGACGTTCTTCGCCGACACCGCTGAACGGCTCAGGCGCACCATCCCGCCGATTTTCAACACCGTGTACGGGTCCGAGGAGGAGAACGCCGGGCTGCAGGTCCGCGACTTCCACCACCACGTCAAGGGCGACATGCCCGGCAGCGGTGGTGTCGCGGGCGGCCGTTACCACGCCTTGGACCCGGACACCTATTTCTGGGCTCACGCCACGTTCCTCGAGCAGAACTTCTATTTCGCGGACACGTTCGTGAAGAGGCTGACCGATGCGGAGAAAGAGCAGATCTACCGCGAGTCCAAGACCTGGTACCGCCGCTACGGAGTCAGCGAGAAGCCGATGCCGGCCACCTACGCCGAGTTCGAGGAGTACTGGGACCGGATGATGGACCAGGTCGTAGTCGCGCACCCGTCGGCGAAGTACGGCGTCGGCTACGTCACCAAGGGATTCCCCAGGCCCCCAGCGGTCCACCCACTGATGTGGCGGCTCGCTGCACCCGCGTTCAACCCACTGGCCGCCTTCCTGACCACCGGTGGTCTGCCGCCACGGGCCCGGGAGTTGCTGCAACTGCCGTGGACGGCGAAGCAGGAGCGCCGCTATCAGCGATTCGCCGCGCTGTGCCGGTCGCGACCGGTGAACTGGACCTGGGAGCATCTGCCGATGCGGGTGCGCTACAGCAGTTACGCGGTCAAGGGTTATGCCCGATCCTGAGCTGGCCACCGAGCACATCCTCGACGCCGCTGTCGTCGAGTTCGAACGCCATGGCTTCCGTCGCGTCGCACTCGACGACGTCGCGCGGCGCGCAGGCGTCAGTCGGACCACGATCTACCGCCGCTTCGCCAACAAGGACGAACTCGTCGGCGCCGTCATCGAGCGCGAGAACGTCAAGCTGTTCGCCGACATCGCTACTGAGCTCAAACAGGCTGGGCCGCAGTCGAATTACTATATCGAGGCGTTCACCTTGTCGATCGTGAAGTTCCGCAGGCACCGGGTGCTGCACCAGATGATCACCGACGAACCGGGCCTGGTCCTCGAGCTGGCCGGCCGCTATCACCGGGCGGCGATCGAGCGCATCGGCGAAGCGTTGCGGATCATCTTCCCACCGGGATTTGCCGAACGGATCGGTCCGGCCGGCGTCGACGAACTCGCGGACTGCATTCTGCGCTACGCCACGATGGTGCTGCTGTTGCCGAGCGTGCAGCCGCTGCAGACCGCCGATGACATCCGGGTGTTCGCGCGCCGCCACTTTCTGCCCAGTCTGCCCACGGTGCTTCGGGCCGTCCCAGTGTGAATCGTCCTGTCGATCACTTTTTTCGGGCAACCCGCAACACATGAACCGAGACGCAGATACGACCCGCAAGCGTACGAAACCCACGTACGAAACCCATAGGATCTGGCGATGAGTCGGCCCGAACCGCTTCCCGATTTCGCCTCCGACGCTGAGGCGGTGTCGACGCCATGGTCGGCCACGATGGGGATCGACGTGCCGATAGTGAATGCCCCGATGGGTGGTGTGGCCGGCGGTGCTTTGGCGGCTGCGGTCTCGCAGGCGGGCGGGTTGGGCATGATCGGTATCGGTAGCGCGGGATCGACACCTACGCTGCGCGACGAGCTTCAACACTTCTCAAACATGGAGCGTCCCTTCGGTATCGGCCTCATCGGCTGGGTCGTGAGGAGGGAACCCGAGTTGCTGCAGACGGCGCTCGCGGCTCGACCAGCACTTCTTTCGGTCAGCTTTGGCGACGACTGGTCCTGGGTGCAACGTGCCCACGACGCGGGTTGTGTCACAGCTACCCAGATTGCCGACCTGGCAGAGGCTCAGCGCG
>CAXMSM010000093.1:0-5148 GCA_964195655.1 uncultured Gammaproteobacteria bacterium
GCGCTACCGGGCCTACGGATGGCACGTCTAGGAGGTCAAGGGCGGCGAGAACGTCGTCGGGATGGAAGAGGCGATCGAGGCGGCGCGCGCCGTCACCGACAAACCGTCGTTCATCGCGGTGCGCACCATCATCGGCTATCCCGCCCCGACGAAGATGAATACCGGCGGCGTGCACGGCTCGGCTCTGGGCGCCGATGAGGTGGCTGCCACCAAGAAGGTGCTGGGTTTTGACCCCGACAAGTCCTTCGAGGTGCGCGACGAGGTCATCGCCCACACCCGGGAGCTCGTCAAGCGGGGCAAAAAAGCCCACCAGAAGTGGCAGACCGGCTTCGACACATGGGCGGAGCGCGAACCGGAACGCAAGAAACTGCTGGACCGGCTGCTGGCCCACGAACTGCCCGATGGCTGGGACGCTGACCTGACGTACTGGGAGCCGGGCTCCAAGCCGGTGGCCACCCGCGCGGCGTTCGGCCAGGTGCTCAACGATGTGGCACCGAAACTGCCGGAGTTGTGGGGCGGCTCGGCAGATCTGGCGGGCAGCAACAACACCACCATCAAGGGCGTGAAGTCTTTCGGACCACCGTCGATTTCCACCGCGGACTTCACCGCGGACTGGTACGGCAGGGTGCTGCACTTCGGTATCCGTGAGCACGCCATGGGCTCGATCCTGTCGGGCATCGTGCTGCATGGACCGACCCGTGCGTTCGGAGGCACCTTCCTGCAGTTCTCCGACTACATGCGTCCCGCGGTCCGGTTGGCCTCGCTGATGGACATCGACACCATCTACATCTGGACCCACGACTCGATCGGTCTGGGCGAAGACGGGCCGACCCATCAGCCCATCGAGCACCTCGCGGCGCTGCGGGCGATCCCGAACCTGTCGGTGGTTCGGCCCGGTGACCCCAACGAGACGGCCCACGCGTGGCGCAGCATCCTTGCCCGAGGCAGTAGCAGCGGGCCGGTCGGCTTCATTCTGACCCGCCAAGGGGTGCCCGTACTTGAAGGCACCAGCGCCGAGGGCGTCGCCCGGGGCGGCTATGTGCTCGGTGGAGACGCGGCGCTCGGTGGAGGCGCACCCGCCGAGGATGCCGACGTCATCCTGGTCGGTACCGGTTCTGAGCTGCAGCTGGCAGTGGAAGCCAAGAAACTGTTGGCGGACAAGGACATCAAAGCCCGCGTGGTGTCGATGCCCTGCCTGGAGTGGTTTGAATCCCAGCCCAAGGAGTACCGCGACGCGGTGCTGCCCCCAAGTGTCTCGGCTCGCGTCGCCGTCGAGGCCGGCATCGCGCAGTGCTGGCACAAGGTGGTGGGCGACACCGGCGAGATTATCTCGATCGAGCACTACGGCGCCTCGGCCGATGCCAAGACGTTGTTCCGTGAGTTCGGCTTCACCCCGGAGGCAGTGGTGGCCGCCGCGGAGCGATCGGTAGCGAACTAGAGCTAAAGAAAACTCAAGGAAATTAAAGGAAGATGACATGACCCAGAACGCAAACCTGGCCGCATTGTCTGCCGCGGGCGTATCGGTATGGCTGGACGACCTGTCCCGAGAGCGGCTGCAGACCGGCAACCTGCAGCAGCTCATCGACACCAAATCCGTCGTGGGCGTGACCACCAACCCATCGATCTTCCAGGCAGCTCTGTCCAAGGGCCACGCCTACGACGAACAGGTCGCCGCGCTCGCCGATCGGGGCGCCGACGTCGACGCGACGATCCGCACGGTGACTACCGACGACGTCCGCAACGCCTGCGACGTGCTGGCCAAGCAATACGAGGCCTCCGGCGGCGTGGACGGCCGGGTGTCCATCGAGGTCGACCCGCGCCTGGCCCACGACACCGACAAGACCATCCTGCAGGCCGTCGAGCTGTGGAAAATCGTCGACCGGCCCAACCTGCTGATTAAGATCCCCGCCACCCTGGCAGGCCTGCCGGCGATCACCGCCGCCATCGCCGAAGGAATCTCCGTCAACGTGACGCTGATCTTCTCCGTGCAGCGTCATCGCGCGGTGATGGACGCCTACCTTGCCGGGCTGGAAGCCGCCGCGGCCGCCGGTCACGATCTGTCCCGAATCCATTCCGTGGCATCGTTCTTCGTCTCCAGGGTGGATACCGAGATCGACAACCGCCTGGAGAAGATCGGCAGCCAGGAGGCGCTGTCACTGCGGGGCAAAGCTGGTGTGGCCAACGCTAGGCTCGCCTACGCCGCCTACGAGGAGGTGTTCAACAGTGGTGACCGTTTCGGTGCTCTGAAATCCGCCGGGGCTCGGGTGCAACGCCCGCTGTGGGCGTCCACCGGGGTGAAGAACCCGGACTACCCCGACACGCTCTACGTCACCGAGATCGTCGCCCCCCACACCGTCAACACCATGCCGGAGAAGACCATGGACGCGGTCGCCGACCACGGTGTCGTCACCGGGGACACCGTCACCGGCCGTGGCGCAGAGTCCCAGGAAGTCTTCGACCAGCTCTCCTCGACCGGCATAGACCTGACCGACGTTTTCAAACTGCTTGAGGACGAAGGCGTTGAAAAATTCGAGAAGTCGTGGCAGGAGCTGTTGGACGCGACCCAGAGCCAGCTCGACGGCGCCAAGGGGTGATCCCGCCGCAATGACCGAGTCGTGGCGTAACCCTTTGCGCGACAAGCGCGACAAGCGCATGCCCCGCATCGCCGGGCCATGTGGCGTTGTGATCTTCGGCGTGACGGGTGACCTTGCCCGCAAGAAACTGATGCCGGCAATCTACGACCTGGCCAACCGGGGACTGCTACCACCGACCTTCGCACTGGTGGGTTTCGCACGACGGGACTGGGCGGACGAAGATTTCGGCCAGGTGGTCTACGACGCCGTGAAGCAACACGCGCGCACCCCGTTCCGCCAGGAGGTATGGGACAGGCTCGCCGAAGGAATCCGTTTCGTCCAAGGCACATTCGACGACGACGAGGCTTTCGGCCAGCTGTCAGAAACACTGGGCAAGCTGGACGCCGAACGCGGCACCGGCGGCAATCATGCCTTCTACCTTTCGATTCCGCCCAAGGCGTTCCCTGTGGTCTGCGAACAGCTACAGAAGTCGGGCTTGGCGCGTCAGCAGGAAGGTCGCTGGAGCCGGGTGGTCATCGAGAAGCCGTTCGGGCACGACCTGGACAGCGCGCGTGAACTCAACCACGTGGTCAACAGTGTGTTCCCCGAGGAGTCGGTGTTCCGCATCGATCACTACCTCGGCAAGGAAACCGTGCAGAACATCCTGGCTCTGCGGTTCGCCAACGAACTCTACGAACCCATCTGGAACGCGCACTACGTAGACCACGTGCAGATCACCATGGCCGAGGACATCGGATTGGGCGGCAGGGCCGGCTATTACGACGGAATCGGAGCCGCGCGCGACGTCATCCAGAACCGCCTGATCCAACTGCTGGCACTGACGGCCATGGAAGAGCCCGTCAGCTTCAACCCCCACGAAATGCAGGCCGAGAAAATCAAGGTGCTCTCGGCGACCCGCCCCATGCAGCCCTTAGACCTGACTACCGCACGCGGCCAGTACACCGCGGGGTGGCAGGGCAGCCAGAAAGTGCCCGGCCTACTCGAGGAGGAGGGCTTCTCCACGGACTCCCGCACGGAGACATTCGCAGCGATCACGCTCGAAGTCGACACCCGCCGCTGGGCTGGGGTGCCGTTCTTCCTGCGCACCGGAAAACGCTTGGCCCGCAGAGTGACTGAAGTCGCGTTGGTGTTCAAGCGGGCACCTCACCTACCGTTCGACAGCACGATGACCGAGGAACTGGGTAAGAACGCACTGGTGCTAAGGATTCAGCCGGACGAGGGAATCACCACTCGGTTCGGTTCCAAGGTGCCGGGCAGCGCAATGGAGGTCCGCGATGTCAACATGGACTTCTCCTACGGGTCGGCGTTCGCTGAGGACTCCCCGGAAGCCTACGAGCGCTTGATCCTCGACGTGTTACTTGGTGAGCCCTCGTTGTTCCCGGTCGATGCCGAAGTCGAATTATCTTGGGAGATACTCGATCCAATCCTGGAGAACTGGGCTCGAGAGGACGGGGCTCGAGAGGACGTGGCTCAAGAGGACGGGGCCTCAACCGGCCCCGACCCGTACGAGGCCGGCACCTGGGGCCCGCGCGCGGCGTCTGAAATGGTGCATCGGTTGCAGCGGGAATGGCGGCGACCGTAATGATCGTCACGCTTTCAGATACGACCACCAATGAAATCAACACTAGGATCACCGGTCTTCGCGAGGAGGGTGGGGCACTCGCCCTGGGCCGGGTACTGACGCTGGTCATTGCACCGGACAGCGAAGAGACACTCGAAGGTGCGATCGAGGCGGCAAATTTCGCCAGCCGTGAGCACCCATGCCGAGTCATCGTCACGCTGACCGGCGACCGCGCGAGGTCGGACTCCCGACTGGACGCCGAACTGCGGGTAGGCCGGGACGCTGGTGCGGGCGAGGTCGTGGTACTGCGTTTGCACGGCGAACTCGCCGATCACCCCGACAGTGTGGTGTTGCCGTTCTTACTGCCTGACACTCCGGTGGTGGCGTGGTGGCCCACCTCAGCCCCGGCCGTGCCCGCCCAGGATTCGTTGGGCCGACTTGCGATTCGGCGGATCACCGATGCCACCAGAGCGCCGGACCCGCTGGCCGCGCTCAAGGACCGCTTGCCGGGCTACGCCGCAGGCGATACCGACGTGGCATGGAGTCGTATCACCTACTGGCGCGCGTTACTTGCCTCGGCGATCGACGAACCACCCCATGAACCGATTGAATCCGCGGTGGTTTCAGGCTTGCAGGCCGAGCCTGCGCTCGACATTCTGGCGGGCTGGCTGGCGAGCAGGATCGACGGCACCGTCACACGCGTGGTGGGCAAGCTGAAGGTCGAGTTGCACCGGGCCAACGAGACCGTCACGTTGAGCCGCCCGCAGGAGGGCCTGACCGCGACGTTGAGTCGCACGTCGCGTCCGGTAGCGCTGGTTCCGCTGGCGCGCCGGGACGTTCCGGAATGCCTTGCCGAGGAGTTGCGTCGTCTCGACGCCGACGAGATTTACCGGGAAGCGCTGGAAGGGATCGATAAGGTGGTTTACCGATGACGCCGATCGTCGAAACTTATTCCGACACTGCGGCGTTGGTCGCCGCCGCCGGAGACCGCCT
>CAXMSM010000094.1:0-6888 GCA_964195655.1 uncultured Gammaproteobacteria bacterium
GACGGCCTGGACGGTCGCGATGACGACAGCCAACACGGAGAGCATGTCGGATGCCGTGATTCCGTGTCCGGGATTGAGATAAGCGAGGGTGCGCCCCTCCAACGGTCCATTGGCGAACGGCCAGAGAGCGGCGAATATGACCACTGACAGGATCGAGGCCCTATTCGGCCTTGCCAAACACCACGCAAGCGATGCAAAAACTGCATTCATTGCCAACATGCCGTAGAACAGTTGGTCCATATCTGGCACGGTGCACAGGCTCCTAGTGGGCGGCAGCCGTCAACGTAGCAGTCAGGCGAATCAGGCGATGACCTGCTTCCGCAGTTTCAAGTGCGATTCGATAGCCGCGCAGCGGCGGGCCCGTTGAACAGCGAGCAACCCACGGCCAACGGTGGCCCGTAAACCTTCGCTCCACATTCTCGGCACCACCACGTCGTGTGCCCGCCGCGATGGTTGCAATGGGCAAATCCGACCAGACACTGACGCGGGCCAAGGGTATGGCCAGCTGGGCAATGTGTGGGCGGCCGGATGACCCACGCACCGTCGGTGAAGCGCACCAGATCGCCTACAGCGGGCATGGTTTCAGCGTAGAGCGGCGGGCAGACATCACGCCCCTGGACGAAGGGCGCGGAAAAGCACCGCGGCTACGCCGCTTTCCGGTGCCGCCCTGCTGTCGCCAGCACAGGAACACTGCCCGATTCAACGTGTCGTTTCGGATGGCCGGCTGGTGCAGGGGCCGGGTATGCCAGCCGGCGCGGCAGTATTTTCTTGCATGGTCTGCAGGTGAACGTTTCCCGCCGGACTGCCCACGGTCTCACCTTGTGGTCGCAAAACCCGCATCTCACAACGGAGTCCGATACGCGCCGAGCTAGCAACAACGAACTCAGCAAGAGGGCCACGATAATCCCCACCAGCACCAAATAGTTTCCCACGGCGGGAGACGTTAGCCGAGGGATCTCTCCGCAGGGCGGGGTGACAGGCGCACCGAAAGCCACAGCTTCATCACGAAGCTTCAGCACAACGCTCAGCCCTCAGCGGTCCGCGTTTGGCAGTCGTCGAGTGCAGGGCAGTGCGAGCGCACCCCTCGGCCCGCCCGTCATCAAGCTGCGGCGCGCCAAGATGCGTTTGCACGTATCCGTGAAATGCCCTGCCAATCAACCCCATCTGTTAAACAAGCCCTGAACAGGGCCGGAGGGCCTACCGTAGGTTAATGAAGCTATCCCGTTATCGGCTTCGGACCTGGGCTGCTGGTCTCACGCTGGCCGCGATGCCATTGGTCAGCGTTGCGTTCGCGCCGACCAGCATGGCCCAAGACCCTTGCATGGTTGACCCTAGTCCCGTTCAGTGCCAACAAGCAGGCCCTATTCCCGGACCGGGATGGACGCGGCCTGGCGATCTAGTGATGCCGTTCGACGGAGGGCCTCTTCAGATAGCCGTTGCTCCAGCGCCTCCGGGCGCCCCGGTACTCACGGTAGGAGGCGGGCTTGGGTTACCCGCAGGGTGATTCCACCGGCCCCATGACGATCTTCTGGATCGGGTTACCTGGCGGCGCGCCCGTTGAACAGCGAGCAACCCATGCGCAGGCGGTCAGATGACCCACGCCCCTTCGGCGAATCCCGCCAGATCGCCTGCAGCGGGCATGTTTTCAGCGCAGGGAGACAGACGTATACGGCAACGTGCCGCGTTGGCCGCGGGCATACGTAGGGTTCCCGTCGCGGCGGGTTGGCCCACTCTTTGTCGTTGAAACACGTTAGTTCGGAGAACCCGGTTGAGGTTGCGGCTGTCCTGGTGTCGCGAGGAGCGCGACACCAACGGTGAGCGGGCCAAGAATAAATAGCCCTACACAAAGAAATACGACGCCGTTGAGATACCTGTCGGTTGCGATGATTCCGGCAGTGACTGCGCACGCGACCCACCAGGTGGCAAACGCAATGAGCAAGAAGGTTTCCATAGCGTCGATCATCCCTACCGGGGACCGCCACGCAACCGCGGCCCGCCTGGCTTGGTGGCTACCTGACGCCGAATCGACTCGTTCTTGCGTGGGCGGCCTAGGAGCCGGCAGGTACCAGTTCCTCTGTCAGCAGATCCGCTTCAGGTTTGGTATTGGGAGCCGTTCCGAGCGATTCCAACAACGGCACGATAGCGATCAACAACAGAGCCCCAACAGCCATAACCGGCCAGAGCACAGCGGCAAGGACAGCGACCGCTACCCGAGTAAGTGGGCTCACAGCTGTACGCGGATCGGAAAACCGGATGCTGCCGCCGATGGCCACCACCGCAGTAATAAGCGCACCACACAAATACATAGTCAGCACTTGGGTCACACCTTTCTGTTCGTGGCTACTTCGCTCAAGTGTGCGCAAGCACGCTGAGGAGCACCTGTGAGCCCGATAACGGAAGCGGCACGAACACCTACCGAAACGAGCACGAGCACCCGCTAAGCATTCGCGGCACGTGCGCCGGCCTCGCGGAATGGAGCCCGCCCCGCACGGCCCCTCGCTAACTGCGAATGCGGTAGCGGAGCCAATCAACCCAGGCCATCCACGGAAGGGCGGGCGTCGGGGCCGACTCTCTCTTGTCCCTGGCCGACTAGCCCGTCAGCACAAGTTCGGGGCTCCGCGAGCCCACATCGGTCAATTGCGATGCTCCAGAGGCTTTGCCGCCGGTCTGGTACGCCGCCGCAGTCTTGGTCTCAGCACCGGGAGCCGTTCCCAGCAGTTTCAATAGCGGCACGACGGCCATCAATAACAGAGTCCCAACAGCCATAACCGGCCAAAGCGCACCGGCAAGGACAGCGACCGCTACCCGAGTAAGTGGGCTCACAGCTGTACGCGGATCGGAAAACCGGATGCTGCCGCCGATGGCCACCACCGCAGTAATAAGCGCACCGCACAAATACATAGTCAGCACTTGGGTCACACCTTTCTGTTCGTGGCTACTTCGCTCAGGTGTGCGCAGGCACGCTGAGGAGCACCTGTGGAAGCGGTGACGAAACCCGCACGAACGCCTACTGGATATTCGCGATACCCCCGAAGGGCGTTACCCCCACCGAAGAAGTCTTGGTTTCACGGCCGGTTCTTGGCGCCCTCTCAGCCCACGCTCATGCGACCGGTGCAGTATCAATGTCAGCCCGAGAGGGTGCCCGCCCGTTACTTCGGCGCGGGTGTGCTGAGTGGAGGCGGTCGGGCACCCCCCGATAGCCAGACCGCCTCCTCAGCACAAACCGAGTCGATAATCCGCATCTCCGCCGCCTCCGCCCAGTCGGCGAGCGCACCCGCCCGCCGGCCGGCCATTCAGCGATCTCAGCAAATAATCTCCCAAACCCATCCGTACACGACGGCGGGTGCTCTACCCTGCGACTAGCGCCACGATTACGGAGGTTAACCATGTTTCGCGCTTCACTATCCGCCGCCGATCTGGCCGTTAAGTTCGGCGCAATCGCTACACCAGCAATCGCGAACGTGGCACCTTACAGAGAGGGTCACGGCATCGACCGTGAATCCAGCAGCTGGCCTCAGTCATGAAGCGTGTCGCTGCCGCACTACTGGCCACACTCGCACTAAGCGCACCGATGCTTGTCGAACCCGTCACCGCTATCGCCGACCCCGTCGACACCACCGCCGTAGTGCTCAGAGTGGTTGACGGCGACACCATCGACATCCGCGACGACAACCGCGGACGCCTTCGCATCCGCGTGCTCGGCATCGACACGCCAGAAACCAAGAAGCCCGGCTATACGATCGGCTGCTGGGGACCGCAAGCCACCCAGTTCGCGGTGCACAATCTCCTCGAACAGCGTGTCGCCTTCATCACAGACCCGACGCAGGACACCAACGACCGCTACGGCCGGACACTGGCCTACCTGGTCAAGGACGACGGCTGGAACTACTCCGTCGAGGCCGCTCGAGCGGGAACGGCCAAGTCCTACATCTACGACAACAACCCAGTCCGGGAGTACGCGGAAATCGCAGCAGCAGAACAAGACGCGAAGACTGCAAGTCGCGGCCTGTGGGGACCGCCCTGCAACGGCGACACCGAATCGACGCGTCAATAGCCCATACCGGCTGTAACTACCCAGTCAGTTCACCGGCATCGGTGTTGGATGCGCTCTTCTTCAGCGACGCGATACCGTTCTCAGCGCCGGGTTAGCGATCGAGATCGACCCGACAACCGACACGTGCCCGACGGGGTGCGACCTCCGCGGCATTGCTCACCGAACCGGCCGACGAACTTGACCGGGCCGGGATAGCCTCAGTCTGCCAGCCGGAAGGAAAACGAATGTCTGTCCCCGCAACTCATCGTGGAATCATCGTCGGCGTCGATCAGTCGCCAGTATCGAAACTCGCCGTCGCATGGGCGGCACGCGGGGCGGCAATGCGCAACATCGCCCTCACCGTGGTCAACGTAGACCCACCGTCGGGGCTGCTGGCAGACTTGACGGACCCAATCGAGTACGGGCAATGGCAGCAGGATGTAGGACGCAGGATCCTCAGTGATGCGCTCAAGACCGTCGAGGAAAACGCGAAACAGATTGGTCCGATAGAAGTTAACTGCGAGTCAATGACCGGGCTGCCAGTTCCCATTCTTACCGACCTGTCCAAGAACGCTCTGATGGTCGTGGTGGGGCGCCGGGGCCGCGGCTCCGGCGCGCTGGCGCGGCTCGGATCGGTCAGCTCCGGCCTGGTCCATCATGCGCACTGCCCGGTCGCGATCATTCATCACGAAGAGCCGCTGACACCCCATCCACCGAAGGCCCCGGTGCTGGTCGGTATCGACGGCTCACCCGCGTCGGAGTCGGCCACCGCGATCGCCTTCGACGAAGCAGCGCGGCGCGGGGTGGACCTGATCGCACTGCATGCCTGTAGTGATTCCGCAGCCTTCGAGTTCAACGTCCCAGACGGGTCGGCAGTGCGGTCGCAGAGCGAGGAACTCCTGGCGGAGCGGCTAGCTGGATGGCAGGAACGCTACCCCGACGTCGTGGTTCACCGGATCATCGTCGCCGACCGCCCGGCCCGGCAGCTCATCGAGCAGTCCGAGTCCGCCCAGCTGGTCGTCGTGGGCAGCCACGGCCGTGGCGGGCTCAGCAGGATGGTGCTGGGTTCGGTCAGCACCGAGGTGGCCCAGTCTGCCCGCGTGCCGGTGATCGTCGCCCGACAGCCCTAACCCGACGCTGGCCGCGTGGAGAGACATTCTCGCGACGCGCCAAGGCCATCTATATTGAACAAATGAGCGAGGTCAACATAACTGCCCTGGAGAACGGCCCCCTCGAAGTCGACGGCCTATGCGCCGTGCGAAACAGCGACGGCACCGTGGCTAAGGAGGGCACGAAGGTTTTCCTTTGCCGGTGTGGCCATTCCACGAAGAAGCCAATGTGCGACGGATCGCACAAGCGTGAGGGCTTCATCGCGAGCTGACCTATCCATACCATGATCTAGCCCATGGACTCGCTGCGATCTGCACCCATCGCATTTGCCCACCGCGGGGCCCGGGCACAGGCCCCCGACAACACCGTCGAATCCTTCATGCTGGCCCGACGGCTGGGGGCGACCGGGCTGGAGAGCGACGTGTGGGTGACCGCTGACGGCGTGGCCGTTCTTGACCACGACGGCGTCGTACGTTGCGGGCTGCGCGAGCAACCGATACTCGAAGTCAACCTCCAAGACCTGCCCGCTCACATCCCCTCACTGGCCGACCTCTATGCCGCCTGCGGAACCGATTTCGCGCTGTCCCTGGACGTCAAGGACGCCAGTGCGGTTCACGCGGCGCTCAGCGTCGCCGAGCAGACGGGTGCCGTCGAGCAGCTGTGGCTGTGTCATCACGACTGGAGAACGGTGGCTTCATGGCGACAACTGTCCAACGAGGTTCATCTGGTCGACTCGACGCATCTTCGAGCTATGCGCGATGGCCCCAAACAGCGGGCCGCCCAGCTGGCCGACGCCGGCATCAACGCCGTCAACCTGCACCACAGTGAGTGGACGGCGGACCTCACGGCGCTGTTCCACAGCCACAGCATTCTGGCCTTCAGCTGGGACACCCAACACAACCGGATCCTCGACAGCATGCTCGAAATGGGCGTCGACGCGGTGTACAGCGACTACGTCGCCCGCATGAATAGTGCGGTGGCCCGGTTTCAAATCCGCGCCGCACTCAAGTCAGGCGGAGGCGGACAACATCGATGACGGAACGCCCGCGCCGGCGCTGCCTATTGTTACCCGGCACGCCGAGGCATACGCTGCCAATGGAGTCCGTAACTACATGACGAGGAAGTATGGTCCCCAACGCGCATCTGTGTCGCGCAGCGGCCGGGCTTGTTGCCTCAGTGGCCGCGATCGCGTTTGCGTCACCGGTCGCCGCCAACCCGATGGACCCAATCCCGGGGAACGGTTTTTTTCTCGTCGGGCCTGACATTTCGCAGGGGCTCTACCACACGGATGGGACGGGATCGACCTGGGGAGTTTGGATAAACAACGTGCCGACAGAGGACTCCATGTGCGTGTGGTTTACCTACAGCACGCCTGATGCAAACAAGGACCACGTAGTCGAGACGAACATCTCCGTCGGTCCGATGTACGCGAATATCAACCCGACGGTGAAGGCTTTCGAGTCACGGAACTGCCAACCCTGGACCCGGGTCACCTGAGCCGTGGGCATGTGGACCGACCGCGGCCTTCCGCTGCGGTTGCTCAGATGCAGGTGATGCTGTTGCCGCCCACCCGCTTGGCCTGATACATGGCAGCGTCGGCCCGCGCGGTCGTATCAAGGACAGATTCGCCCGGGACAGCGAGGGTGGCGCCGATGCTCAGTGTCGAGTGGATGGTGTTTCCGGAGTAGTGGATGGGTTCGGCGTCCCGGCGGCGGATTTTCTCGGCGATCTGGGCGACGTCGTCG
>CAXMSM010000095.1:0-6815 GCA_964195655.1 uncultured Gammaproteobacteria bacterium
CGAGGGCATCACACAGGCCGTCCAGACTGGTCTTCCACGGTGGCAGCGGGTTCTCCACACCGTACTTCGCCGCCACGACCGGCCACACCTGATTGCGCTCCACGATCTCATCCAGCACACCGGTGCTGACGCCTTGGGCTGAGCGCCTCGCCAACCTGCGCCCGGCTTCAACCCCAGCGCTGTTCTGGCCACCAGGTCGGCGTCCTCAGCTCTGTCGAGGCCGATAAGCACTTCAAGCGGTGCATCTCCGTAGGTGGCAGGGACGTAGCGAATGCGACGTACCCGGTTGTTGATCCGATATCCAGGAACTGCTCGCAGTCGAGCACGGTGATGATCCCGTCGAGCCTTAGCCGGGCGGCGAACATCTCCTGGGAGAACGTCATGGCCAGGCTCATCGGCTCGGCCACGCCACTGGCTTCGAGCACGATGTGGTCCGCGTCGATGTTGATCTCGCCGAAATCGTTGACGAGCACGGCGATCTTGCGGCCATGCTCGCCGGTCAGGAGGCGGTTGAGCAAGGTGGTTTTGCCCGCTCCCAGGAACCCGGTGAGCACAGTCACGGGTACAAGATCGTCCTCCGTGAAGTGACCGGCAGCTGTTGATCGTGATCATGAGTTCGGATTGCTTATAGCTACGGATAGCTGACGGTCGAGGACATCGGGCGGCGCTGGGTATGCGGGTTCTCTCGTCCCGCAGCAGCTTTGCTCGCGGACCCTATGATGCTGTTGGACATTTGCGGATCAACAGAAGCGTTGGCGAGCGATTGGGGTGAAGCGATGCGCAGGCGGACGGTCGTGTTGGGTGGCTACGGCGCCGTGGGCCGTGAGGTCGTTCGCCTGCTCGCCGGGTCCGACAGGCAGGTTCTGGTCGCGGGCCGCAACCAACCAAGGGCGAGCGCCCTTGCAACGACGTTCACAGGAGCGGTCCCGGTGGCCGTCGATGTCAACCGGCCCGGGTCTCTGGAAAATGTGGTGGCCCCAGACGATCTGGTGATCAACTGCACCGGGGTGGAAAGCGTTGCCCTGGCACGCAACGTCGTCGAGGCTGAAGCGCACTACCTGGACATCAGCGCCTCGCACGATCACCTCGTTGCGCTGGCGAGCCTGGACGAGATCGCGACCGCCTACCGCCGCACAATTTTGTGCAGCGTAGGTCTTGCGCCGGGGCTGACGAACCTGCTTGCGGCTGATCTTGACCGTCGGTATCCGGGCGTGCAGCCGATTGAGATGACCGCGCTACTCGGCCTCGGCGACGACTATGGCGATGCATCGCGAGCATGGTCCCTAGCCCGGATCGGAACGACGTTCCCCGATCCGGTTGATGGTCGCCCGGTGCGGAACTTCCGCGACGGTCGGCGGGTGTTGTTGCCCGCCGGATTCGGTCGACGTCGGGCCTATCGTTTCGACCTCGCCGACCAGCACATCCTCACTCGCGACTTGCACCGTGCGGTGGTCACTCGACTCTGCTTCGACCCAGCCATCGTCACCTGGCTGGCTGCCGCTGCCAGCCGGGTGGGCCCCCTCGGGAAACTGCTCGCGCAAGTCGCTCGCCGACTGCCGGCTACCCGTGTTGGGACGACGTGGTTTGCCGCACGTGTGGAGCTACGTGGCGGACCGGCGCACTGGGCCATCGGGCCGAGCCAGTCACGGGGCACCGCAGCGGTCGCTGCCTTTGCCGGTCGCCTCTTCGACAACGATGAACCCGAACCTGGCGTTCAGCACCTACACAAGCTCACGACCCTTGCCGAGGCAAGGGGCAGCCTTCAAGACGCCGGTGTATATACGACGCCGCGTCCCCTCGGCGGCTGGTGATCATGGCGGGCGCTGTTGTGCTGGGTCGGCGGACACACCTTGCGGCGCGAGCCCGGGCAACATCCCCACTCGATTGACCAGCTTTGCTGGCTTCCCGCCGGGGGACGCCGCGTGGAGGTGGCCACATGTCGTGGGTCGGCGCTACGGTGAATACATGAGTGAAGGCACGTCACCGCAGGTCGTCCCCACTGCGGCGGGAACCGGATCGCCGTGGGCGCCGATACACGGGCCGCAGTCACCCGGCACCGTTTCTGTCTGCTCGACCGGTGTGCTGCCAGCCCGACATGATCACGGACTCACCGGCACGAACAGGGCGCGGCCGGGCTTGGATCAGGCGCTCGCCGCAATGCACACGGGCGACACGCCGGTGGAGCCGAAACTGGACCGGCTCGCCCGATCGGTACCTGATGCTCGCGGCACCGGCGACGATCTCGCCGAGCGCGGCATCACGTTGTCGCTTGGCGGGCAGCTGTACGACCCGAAGGGCAAGATGTTCTTCAACATCCTCGCCACCTTCGCCAAATTCGAAGTGGACCTGCTGCGGCTCCGAACCCGCGAAGGCATGGCCGTCGCCCGGGCCAAGGGACGGTTCAAGGGCCGCCAACCCAAACTGTCAACCACGCAACAGACCGCGCTGCGTCGCATGCGCAACACCGGCAACTACACCATTATCGACCTCGCTGAGTTGTTCGGCATCTCCCGACCAACGGTCTACCGAACCATCCAGCACGGTAAAGCCAAGGAGAGTGCGACGTGACCGCGGAATCGGTATTTCGCCCGGACCCCGACGACCCCACGCAGATCCTGCGGCTGTTACCGGACCGCTGGCATGAACAGTTCCTCGCCGAATACCGGGCCGCACTCGACGCTGCCCACGAAGTCGGGCAATGGCCCGGGCTGCGCGCCCTGCTGCACCGCTGGCAGCTCCGTGCCACCGCCTACGCCGACCCCGGTTTCGACGTCGCCGCACAGACCGCCCGCGACGCCCGCCCCGAAGACCTCGTTCCGCTGCCGGGGTGGGATGACAGACGATGAGCTACCGGCCGATGGTCGTCGGACGAGCGCAGGACCAATTCGCCGACCTCATCGACCACCCCACCGCCTACGGCGCGCTCATGGAACGGATCATCTGGCTCGTCGACGCCCCGTGGGATGCCTGGCCCGTCTACCCCGACGACCAGCCGGACTACCGGGAAACTCAGTTCGGCGAGCGCGGACTCCTGTCCTTCCGGGTCGACGACAACGCCGAACTGCTGATCATCTTCAACATCCTCTGGACCGGATAACTGGCCCCCACCGACAAACGAGCGCGAGCGCTAAGCGTCGCAACGCCGCGCGAACCGGATCCCTACCAGGTGTCGGCGACTCGGAGATCGCCGGCGCCAGATACTTCGCGATCGTCTTACGGTCGATGCCCAAACTCTCCGAGAGCTGGCGCTGTGACCCGAGACACGCAGTGTGAGAAAAGAAATGAGACACTCCGACCTGGAGCTACGCAGTCGGGGAGTGGTCCGCCAGCGCCTGTCTCTTTTCATTAGATGCAAGACAAGCTGAAGCCAAACGGCGCGAAATGATGCGAAACGCATCGTTTCGCATCACGGAATGGCTATGCTGGTGTCATGGCCAAAGCAGTCACCGTTCGCCTCAACGAGGCTGATCACGTCGCCCTGCATCGGCAGGCCGAGCGGTTGCAGGTACGGCCGGGCACCTTGGCACGCATGTTGGTGCATGCTGGACTCAACGAAGGCCCACGTGGCCTCGGCCGTTCCGAGGCTCGCGCCGCGCTCGATCGGCTGGTGCAGCGCTCCCGCCAACTAGCGCCAGCAGACGCAGTGGAACTGGTGGACGAGGCCCGGACCGACCTCGGTGCCGCGCGGTGAGTGTCGTCCTCGACGCCAACGTGCTCGTAGCCCTACTCGTAGCAGACGAGCACCAACCAGCGGCACGGGCCCACCTGGAGGATTGGTTAGCCGCCGGCCAGGAACTGCATGCCCCTGGCGTGTTGCCCTACGAGGTCGCCAACGTGCTAGCCCGACTGGTCTTCGAGGGTGCACTCGATCTCAACGACGTAACCGAAATCTGGCAGGACCTTGCTGCTTTCGACCTGCAGCTGCACCCGTTCGACCTCGCTAGCGAAGGACCCGAGATCGCCGCGATCACCGTCCAACTCCGGCGTCGCCATGCCACCGACTCGACCTACGTACGCCTCGCTCAACGGCTTGAGACAACACTTTGGACTCTCGATGGCGCCCTAGCCCGCAACGCCGCCGATATTGGGCTCCCCGTCCAACTTGTGGTCTGACTCAACCCGCAGGCGTTAAGAGACAGGATCTGATCAGTCCCGTTTCTTTACAAACGAGAACCGCCGAGCAACACGCGGGCGTCCTTGATCAGCAGCAACAAATGCAGCGGGTCCGTCGGAGACGGCTCGAAATCGAAATGGGTATAGAACGCGCGGGCCTGGTCCTGCAGCGCATGCACCAGTATCGCTCGCACCCCGATCACATCGGCCACCTGCACACAGCGCTTAATCGCATCGCACAGCAAATGCGACCCCAGGCCCCTGCCTTGCTCTTTGCGGTCAATCGCCAACCGCGACAACAGAACCACTGACACCAGGTCAGGCATGTTGCGCCGCACTCGGCCCGGCACCGTGCGGCGCTCTACCGCCGCCGACGCCAGCGCATAGAACCCCACAACCCGGCCGTTACGGCACGTCACGAAACAACGCGATGCCCCCTCCGCATGATTAGCGAAGGCCCGCCTGCGCAAGTAGTCGTCCAGACTCGGCTCGCCGCTGTCGAACAAGGCGACATCATCGCCCTCACTGGTCGGTCGCGGCGCGCTGTAGCCGCTCACACCTCAGCGGCGTCGAAAATAGACGGCTCCACGAACAGCTTCTCCAGGCGCGGCTTATACGACACAGGTCGGTCCAACACCGCAAGAAACTCCGTCCACGCCGAAGGGGGCTTGCAGATGTCTCTCTTGTCCGGGCCGGTACGTGATGGGGTACGACACGTGCGTGAGGTTGGGCGGGAGGGTACGGCCAGACCGCCACGCCCATCCCACGGGGCAGCGACTGGCTTGTGGCAGGCGGTGATGCGCCTGAGTGCAGACGAGCCCTTTCCCGTTGGGCGTCAGCGCCTGGATTCGTCTTGTCTCATGTCTAAAGATTCGAGACCGCTCGCAATACAGGGGACGAGTGTGTCTAAACCGGTGTTTATTGGCCCACTTTCGGCGCAGGGCCGGGGGAGGGCTGGCGCTTGTCGGGCGAAGACCGCTACTTCACATCGCTTTGGGATTCTCTGGACGCACTGCTCAGGTGGGGTGGGCGGCGAACCATTCGAGCAGCAAGTCGGCCACTGTGTCTGGTTGCTCGTCGACCATCCAGTGCGACACCCCGTGCAGCGTCTCGAACCGATATTCGCCGCTGACGTAACGGCCACATTCGCGAGCTCCCTTGCCAAGAAGTGCAGTGTCGCCGTCGCTCCACACGTACATCGTTGGGACAGTGACCTTCTCGCCAACACCGCGCATGTCTGAGAGCGGGATCGCGCGGTACCAGTTGATGGCAGCGGTGAGTAAGCCGGGTTCGGTCATCGCGAGCGTATCGCGGTCAGCCGCCTCAGGCTCCAGACTGAAGGCCCGCTGCAACAACTTCGACAGTCTGGCGCCCGTTCTTTCCCTGCCTAGTAAGACCCACTCGGGGATACGGGGCAGCTGGAAGAAGTACACGTACCAGGATGCCAGTGCCTGCCGGCTGGCCATAAGGGCCTTCGAGAACGCGGCAGGGTGTGGTACCGACAATGCGGACAGGGACGCGAGGCGGTCGGGCATCTGTGCAGCAACACCCCACGCGACGGCGGCTCCCCAGTCATGCCCAACGAGGTGCACTCGCTTCGCGCCGCTGGCATCGATCAGCGCGCGGATGTCGTCGACCAGTTCAGAGTCGCGGTAGTCGCGGCGGCGCGCGGGCCGCGCGCCTCGCGAATAGCCCCGCTGGTTGGGGGCCAAACAGCGGTATCCCTGTGCGGTCAGCCGCGAAATGACCCTGTTCCAGGTTGTATTGAATTGAGGAAAGCCATGCAATAGCACCACGACCGGCCCGTCAGCCGGACCGACATCAATCAGGTCGAAGACGAACTCACCGCGCCGGAACGTTTCCATATGCCCATCATGCACCGACCTCCTTGCCCCGCGTTGTCCGCGACCTGAGCATGGTCCGTCTCGAAACAGGGCCGGACGCACCTCCTGAAGAAATGACACGACTATGAGACAGGACTCAGCTGACACGCCGTGAGACAACCTGCATGATCGCGGGTCAGAGCTTCTCGTTATGACAAGGAATTTGAGAACCTACACCGCCTGGGTGGCGCCCGCGTGTCATATTCTCAGCGGGTTAGTCATGTGGTTGTCATGTGTCTCAGGAACGTGTCATGTGAAGAGGCCCATGTGTAGAACCCAGCCCTCAGTGCGCCGGCTGGGTTGACTTAGGAGCGCAGAAGACGGCGAGTGAACAGGTTGAAGTCGCTGTGAGACAACACGAAAGAGTGCACCTCAGGGCGCCTGCCAGATGCAATCCGAACTGAGAACCTACAGTGGGGTTCTCAAGTTTGACTGCACTTTCTCAAGTTTGGCTGTGGCCACGTCGGCTCAGTGGCCGACCAAGTACCAGGTGTGCATCAGGCCCTTGCCTTTGATATCGATATAGCCGCGCTCTTCGAGTGCGAATGAGTTGTGTAGACGCTCATAGACGTTTTCGGGCACCTGAATCCGGCCTTCGACGTCGGTGGTCTCCATGCGGGACGCGACGTTGACCGCGTCGCCCCAGACGTCGTAGAAGAACTTCTTCGCACCGACGACACCCGCGACGACGGGCCCGGCTGCCATGCCGATGCGTATCGGTACGTCGCGACCCTCGGAGTCCTTGAGATCCGCAACGGCGTCGGCCATGTCGAGGGCCAGCGATGCCAGCGCCTCCAGATGGTCATCGCTGATCCGCAA
>CAXMSM010000096.1:0-7689 GCA_964195655.1 uncultured Gammaproteobacteria bacterium
CCATAGTCCTCATTCAATCCACGCAGAAACTCCTGACGCTCCAGCGCATCAACCGCCGAGTGAAGCACCTCAATCACCGTGGACTGGCGCTCCCTGGCAAGAGCCTGCAAACGCTCAGAATCCGGGCGCCGGATCCGCACCCACGTGAAGGGGCACTGAAAGCCATCGTGCCCTTTTCCCGCTGCCCCGCGATGATCTCAGCGCGCACCTTCTCATCGACAATGTTCTTCAGTTCGCGGAAGGCCGCGACCCGGGCAGCGACGGCGTCCGCGCGCTTGCGGTCCTGAACTGTCTTGCGTGCGGCCGCGCGTTTCTTCTCCTCGTCGGCGCGCTTCCTTTCGGCCGCTTCGCGCATTCGGCGCTGCTGGTCGGTCTCACGAACCGGCGCGGAGCCGACGATCAGCGCCACCAAAGCGATCGCGCCGAGAACCACCCAGAACACGTGCTCACCGACCAGGAACGCGGCTGTGCGGCGACTGCATCCACAGTCGTTCACGACGGCGGTTCACGCACAACGCATTCCAGCCCGGGGGCTCCTTTGATTCGACGATCGAGCGTGAGCAGCGGCGCAGTCAAGGCCTCCGCGAGCGCTACGTAGGCGGCGTCGTAGCACGACAGGTTGTGTCGCAGCGCCCAAACTCTGCTACCCAGGAGTTCGTACGGCCACAACTCCACGGCCAGATCCAGTAAGTCGGCGTGCGCCTGGGCGGCCTGGTCTGCGCTGACGGAGCCGCTGAGCTCCTGTCTCCGAATGATGTTGGAGCATTCATAGGGAAGCAAGGTGGGCGCGAACAGCTCAGCGCCGGTCATTGCCCCGCTAGCCCAACGGCCATCCGAACCTGAGTCGAGCAACATCGCCACCACTGCCGATGCATCGCACACGGCCCGCGTCGTCATCGCCGGTCGGCGTCTTTGGCAGCCAAAATTGAAACCACGTCGAGCCGCACCCCGGTCGCCTCGACGCGCGCACGGGCCCGCTCGATCAGGTCGTCGGTCGTCGGTTTGGCGGCAGACGTGACCAGCAGCCCACGAACGTACTCCTGCAACGACTGCCCGGCCCGTGCCGCCCGTGCCGCGAGTTCATTGCGGACGTCATCGGGGATATCGCGTACGGTTATGGCCACCATAGCTGCATAATAGCTGCATCACTGCCGCAATGGCACGGAGCGTATGAAGGCCTGCCGCGTACCTCGTGGGCCTATCGCACCGCTCCAGAGGTTTCAATCTCCTAGACGGCCATGGACTCGTGGTGCTGCACGACGACGCCGACTACGACCTTGCCCAGCGCCACCTTCCCGACGTCACGGCGCGCCGCGTGGTCGCGGTCGACCGCTAGCGGATCAGCGCCTTTCGCAGCATAAAGCGACGGCTCAGCGTTTTCCGTCCCCATCGGGCGCACTGCCCAACGCCGCGTACGCCGGCCCCAGCAGATCAGTCACCGCTCGACCGCGCACCGTGACCCCGAGATCGGGAAGCTGATCGAGCACCTGCGTCAACGAACCAGGGCCAGGCGAGACGATCTCGGCCTGCGCGACGAAGAACGCGTCGAGGTAGTCGGTCAGCGGAAGCCAGGACCTGCCGGCCTGGTCGGCGCTCACAGTGCTGGAGCGAGCCGCCTGCAGATTGGCCAGCAATTCCTCCCGATCCCGCCCTCGCCATGCCACGATGGCGAACGGGTCCTGGTCGAACGACTCGGCCAGCAGGTAGAACACCGCCGCCAGGTGCTTGCACGGCACCGCACCATCGGGGCATGAACAGTCCATGGACAGGTCGCGCGCGCTGACGGGGAACAGTGAGAGCCCCACCCCCGCGAACACGTCCTCGATGTCAGCGGGCATCTCCCCGGACAGCAATGCCGCTGTGTACCAAGCATTGTCGGCCAGAACCTGCTCGATCTGCGACCACTCCGGCTTCCCGAACGCGGTGATCCCGATTCGCACCCGGTAGGGTTTCGCCCGGCTGCCCTGCACCTCGGCGTGCGCCTGTCCGGCGCTAACCTGTAGCGAGATCACCTGGCCCTTACGGGCGTAGCTGCGCCCCCGTTGCAGCCGATTGCCCAGCCCGAACCCTTCCAGCACCTCGATGAACCGTTTCGACCACCAGGTCCGAGCGATCGCACCGTGCGTGCTGCGCGCTTTCAGCCCATCGGTGATTCGGATCGGTCGAGCCGGGGGCGGATACCATCCGCTACTCGCCGACCGTCTACTCACCGACCGCCCCCTCCGATAGAGCGAACAACGTGCGCAACTCGCGCGTCGAGAGTTCGGTAAGCCAGCCTTCGCCATCGCCGACCGCCAGTTCCGCCAGCGCCTTCTTTTGCTCGATCATGTCATCGATCTTCTCTTCCAGAGTTCCGGTGCAGATGAACTTGCGCACCTGAACTTTTCGCTTCTGACCGATCCGGAATGCACGGTCAGTCGCCTGGTTCTCTACGGCGGGGTTCCACCAGCGATCGAGGTGCACAACGTGATTGGCAGCAGTGAGGTTCAGCCCGGTACCACCGGCCTTCAGCGACAGAATGAACACTGATGGGCCAGAACCGGATTGGAACTGCTCGACCATCTCGTCGCGCCGCTTCTTCGGCGTACCGCCGTGCAGATAGGCTACATCCTGCCCGAACCGGGCCGCCAGATGCGGCACCAGCATCTCGGCGAACTCGGTGTACTGCGTGAAGCACAGCACCCGGTCGCCCTCGGAAAGAATCTCCTCCAGAATCTCCTCCAGCCGGATCACCTTGCCCGAGCGGACACCCACCGGCGACCGATCGTGCAGCAACTGCGCGGGATGGTTGCAAACCTGCTTGAGCTTGGCCATCGCGGCGAGAACGTTGCCGCGACGGCTGATTCCGTCGGCGCTCTCGATCTTGTCCATCATGTCGTCGACGACCGCCTTGTACAGCGACGCCTGTTCTGCGGTGAGCCGACAGTACTGCTTGATCTCGACCTTCTCGGGCAGGTCGTCGATGATCGCCGGGTCAGTTTTAAGCCGACGGAGCAGGTAAGGACGGGTGATCGCGCGCAGTCGCTCTGCCGGCTCGGTGTCGCCGTACCGTTCGATCGGGATCGCATACCGGGTCCGGAACAGTTCAGGTGAACCGAGCAGTCCGGGGTTGAGGAAATCAATTACCGACCACAGCTCGGCCAGCCGATTCTCCATCGGTGTCCCGGTCAGCGCCACCCGGTGTTCGGCATCGAGTCGCCGGACCGCTTTGGCTCCACGCGACAGCCGGTTCTTCACGGCCTGGGCTTCGTCGAGGACCACCCGATTCCACCGGAGATCGGCGAGCTCGTCGATATCCCTTATCGCCGTCGCGTAAGTGGTGACCATCAGATCGGTATCGCCGATACGCTCGGCGAGCTGTTCACCGTGACAGCGCGCCCCACCGTGATGCGCGTACACCCGCAGGTCAGGAGCAAACTTGGCCGCCTCCCGCTGCCAATTGCCGACCAGCGACATCGGACAGATCAGCAGCGTCGGTCCGATCGACGGATCGTTGTGACGCTCAGTTGATTCCAGTGCAAGCAGCTGCACCGTCTTACCGAGCCCCATATCGTCAGCCAGACAGGCGCCCAGGCCCAGCGACGACAGGAACATCAGCCAGGACAGGCCGCGCCGCTGGTAGGGACGCAGGGTAGCTGCGAACGTCGGCGGCGGATCGCATGGCTGCAGCGTGGATGCGGCAGCACCGCTGAGCAGATCGCCCAGCCACCCCCCGGCACGGACAGCGACGACATCCAGTGGCGCCTCAGCTCCGCCGGGGACATCGCGACTCTCAGCGGCCAGCGCCAGAACCTCACCCACCGTCGCGGTCCCACTGCGACTACGCGCCAGGAAGTCCAGGCCGCGCCGTAGTTGTTCCTGGTCGACCGCAACCCACTGGCCGCGCAGCCGGATCAGCGGCGCCTTGGCCTCGGCCAACGCCGCGATCTCCTCCCCGGTCAGCACGTCGGCTCCCACGGCGAGATCCCACCGGAAGTCGACCAACTGATCGCGGCCGAACCGTGAGGCACCCTCGACCACTCCGTCGACGGGAGTTCCTGCCGAGACAGTGAGCCCGATCTTGCGGTGCCGGTCCCACCACGACGGCACTAGCACCCCAAATCCCGCACCGTCGAGCAATGGGGCGATATCCGACAGGAAGCGGTAGGCACCATCGGTATCGAGATTCATGCCTGACGGACACGCTGTCCGAAGTCCGGGCCCGAGTTCCGGATACATCCGCACGGCGCGGCCCAATTCGGCCAGCAGAAGTTCCTGTGGCCGGTCCAGCCAGCGACGCAGACCACCGTCGTGGTCCCATATCGACTCCGCCGGCACCAACAGGCTGGGGTCAGTCATGGACTGCAGCATGAACTCCAAACGCCAGCCGTCCTCACCCTCCCCGTTGTTCCCGCCGTCCCCGCCGTTCTCAGCCAGTCGGAACGTTGCCCGCGCCGAACCCGCTGCACCCGAACCGATCTCATCCCACGGGACCAGGTGATCGGCAAGCTCAGCGAGTTCCTCGTCGCCGGCGTCAAACGAACCGTCAGCCCCCGTCAACGCTGCGAACCATGCTTCGGTGGCGGGCATACTTCGTGGCCGACGGCCGCGCCTGGCAGGCAGTAGACCAGCAGGCGGTAGCGACGTGCGCACCGCCGCGTCGACCAACCCGCACAGCGCCGACATGACCAGGGCGTCCGGATCGCAGTCCGGCTGATATGCGCGGCACACCGGCGGCATCGCCGCGACAAACGAGTTCACCACGACTAGGTCCTGACCGGTCAGCACCGGCCGCCACACTGCGACCGCGCCTCGCTCACCAACTGTGACTGTCGGCAACACCCGGCCCCGCGCAACCAAATCCTGGGAGAAGGCTGCCAGATCTGAGTAGTACGCGACCGACGCGCCGTACCGGATATCGGCGACAAGTTCGGTCAGCGCAGTCAGTGCTTCGGCCGCCGACAAGCGAACCACCGGCACCGTCCACCCCAACAGGGCCGGGTCGCTGCGCGGCGCCGGACGAGGCGTCGCGCGGAACAACTCCGGCGAGTCAAGGGGCGCGCTCCGCAACGAGGGCAGCGCGAGCGTCGCCGTGTCCGCCTTGCCGACGTGGATCGCGGCGACGACGTCGGCCGGCGCGGCAAACGGGTGAGCACGAGCAGCGCGTAGCGCCTGGCTGGAGCTCTTCACCGTCCGCGTCGCATCCTCGGCCCACAGCCACAACTCACTGGACAGCACATTGGTGGCCGTCCAAAACCCGTGGATTACGAGCACGCGCCTTCCCTCTCACTTGTTGCGGTGACGGGTGACAGGCTCGCACACCTCGCCGACATGCACCGCCGGCGGTGACTGTTCCGTTGAGATTGCACTGTGGGCGATGACCTGGGAGTAAGTGTCACGCGTGAACGCCTGGGGCCCAGCGGCCTATCCACCAGGCGCGCTTGACGGGCGGATTGCTGTCCAGCCAGTACGATTAGGGGGGTCTGAAAAGTCGCGACCCTCGATCCGATCGGGCCGGGGACCGTTTTGAGTGGACCGAGGAGGTCACCCAGTACCGTGGCCCAACACCGGACACCGACGGTCGAACGTCAACTGCTCGCGCGCTACTTCCCGGACCAGCGGCTCACCAACGCTTCGAGAGAACAGACCACAGGCGCCTTCCTGCCAATGAAATAGGGGCTTTTATGAGCCGGTTCACCGAAACGATGTACGCCAACGCCAGGCACAGCACGAAGGGCCTGATTACCGGCGAGCCGCACGCACCCGTCCGCCATTCGTGGGCCGAGGTGCATCAACGGGCCCGCCAGGTGGCGGGCGGACTCGCCGCTGCAGGCATCGGACCTGGTGACGCGGTCGCAGTGCTCGCGGGCGCTCCGGTAGAGATCGCGCCGACGGCCCAGGGCATCTGGATGCGCGGCGCGAGCGCGACCATGGTGCACCAGCCCACACCACGCACCGACCTGGTGCGCTGGGCTGAGGAGACCACCGCGGTCATCGACATGATCTCGGCGAAAGCCGTCGTCATCTCCGACCCATTCATGGCAGCCGCGCCGGTGCTCGCCGGACTGGGAATCGCCCTCCTGACCATTGAGGAACTCCTCACCAACGAACCGATCGCGCCGGTCGAAACCGGCGAAGACTCGGTCGCACTGATGCAATTGACGAGCGGCTCCACTGGGTCTCCCAAGGCAGTGCAGATCACCCATGCCAACATCGTCGCCAACGCGGACGCGATGACCGTCGGCTGCAACTTCGACGTGGACACCGACGTGATCGTCAGCTGGCTACCGTGCTTTCACGATATGGGCATGACGGGGTACCTGACGGTGCCGATGTACTACGGCGCCGAGCTCGTGAAGATCACGCCGATGGACTTTCTCAGCGATATCCTGTTGTGGCCCAAGCTTATCGACAAATACAAGGGCACTATGACGGCCGCGCCGAACTTTGCGTACAACCTGTTGGCCAAGCGCCTGCGCCGGCAGGCGACGCCCGGACAGTTCGACCTGTCCTCACTGCGATGGGCGCTATCTGGCGCCGAGCAGGTGGACCCGCTGGACGTCGAGGATCTGTCCGACGCTGGCGCACCATTCGGCCTGAAGCCCGAGGCGATCATCCCGGCCTACGGCATGGCCGAGACGACGGTGGCCGTGTCGTTTTCCGAGTGCGGTGGGGGCATGGTCGTCGACGAGATCGACGCCGAGCTGCTCGCCGTCCTGCACCGTGCGGTGCCGGCGACCAAAGGACACACGCGCCGGCTCGTCGCCCTCGGCAAGCCGCTGCCAGGCCTGGAGTTGCGCGTCGTCGACGAAGACGGCGCCGAGCAACTCGCCCGCGGCGTCGGTGTGATCGAGGTGCGCGGCGAGCCGGTGACCCAGGGGTACACGACGGTGGCCGGATTCATCGCCGCGCAGAACGAACGCGGCTGGTATGACACCGGCGACCTCGGCTATCTGACCGAGGCTGGCGACGTAGTCGTGTGTGGGCGCCTCAAAGACGTGATCATCATGGCGGGCCGCAACATCTACCCGACCGACATCGAACGCGCTGCCGGCCGCGTCAAGGGAGTGCGGCCGGGGTGTGCCGTCGCGGTGCGGCTGGATGTCGGCCGTTCGCGGGAGACCTTCGCGGTCGCGGTGGAGTGCAAGGACTTCGCGGACCAGACCGAGGTGCGCAGGGTCGAGCGGCAGGTCGCCCACGAAGTTTTCGCCGAAGTCGCTGTGCGCCCCCGCAATGTCGCGGTACTCGCGCCGGGCACGATCCCGAAGACACCGTCGGGCAAGCTACGACGGGCGCACGCGCTGTCGCTGGTGGCATGACCCAGATCTGCAGTTCGGGAAGCGCCAGGTTCTCTGTTGCGCTGTTGCGCACCGGGGGTCAGTGGCCAGCTTTGGGCGCGGGCGCACGTAGGGCCGTACGTAAGTCCTGTCATCGCACCGCCGCGGACTGGGGCCGGCGTAGCGCCGGCAAGGAACTTCCTCTCGGAAGCAGTTTCGGGCGCATCGTCGCTCGTAGCCACCAGGAAACGGTCGGGTAGCGCCAGTTTGTGAATCGTTCGCAACACCAGGAAGTATTGGCGCACAATCGAACTGCTGGTATATGGCAGGTCATAATTGTCACACACTTCCCGCACCCGCACCGCGATCTGTGGAAGAGGTTACTCGGCAGGTCGGGGAACAAGTGGTGTTCAATCTGATAACACAGGTTGCC
>CAXMSM010000097.1:0-5406 GCA_964195655.1 uncultured Gammaproteobacteria bacterium
ATGGTGTCAAATGTTCCCGCCGCCGCGTCGACCGTGACCGCTTCCAGCTTCGGTAGCACGCGCACCCGCTGCTGGGTGATCGATGACCCGAAGGAATCAGCGTAGAAAGTCTGTTCCTTGGCAGTATGCAGCCACGCGGAAGCGTGGTCGACCCCCTCTGACGCCAGTAGCCGACCCGAATAGTCCTCGAGCACTGCGACTTTATCGTGTGCGGCTACCTTGAATGGGTCGATGCGGTACTCCGAAACCCAGGCCACGTCGCGGTAAACCGGTTCGGGTGCCAGTTCGATGGGTTCGACGTTCAAAGCAGCCAGCGTGGTCGCGACCTTCACCGCGCGCCGGGCAGTGTTCGCGGCGGTCGCGGTGTCGAGCTCAGCGTGGGAGGCGAAGCCCCAGGTGCCGTCGACGATGACGCGAACGGCCAGCCCGATTTCATGATCGACGACCGCGGTTTCCAGAGCACCATCGCAAAGCTGCATCGTTTCCGTCGCGATCCCGTGGATGCGCAGGTCGGCGTAGCTCGCTCCGGCCCGCACAGCCGCGGACAGCGCCGCATCGGCCAGCTCATGGCGTGGCAGCGCAAGAAAGTCTGCATCAACTTTTCGGGACCCCGTCACATATTCACCGTAACGGCTGAGAGTCGTCGAGATAGCACGGAGGGCTGTAGTTTTCGCTGATCTACGACCCCCACTGCTATCTCGCTTTGGGTATCCCGCGTTTAGCCCGGCGTCAGCGTCGGCGCATGCCGCTGGTGCCCAGCACCGTCAACTCAAGCGCCAGCGCGACACCACACACCACGACGACAATCGCCAATACCACCCAATCCAGTCGCTTGGGCCGCGTGGGGGCGGCCGAAATCTGCCCGGCGCCGCCGCGGGCGGTGATCGCGTCACCCATTTCATCCGCGCGACGCAATGCCACGGTGATCGCCGCAGCCAACAGGTCGATTAGCTCGGAGGCCCAGCGGCGCCTGCGCGCCCGCCTAGTAGTGTCGACATCCTTGGGTCGCAGCTGTCGCGCCGCGTAGAGCACCCTGAACTCGTCGATCAGCATCGGAAATGCCCTCAGCGCCAACGCAAGTGTCACCGCCCAATCGTCGACCGGTATCCGAAAAAGGCGCAGCGGACGCCCCAGCGTCGCCACCGCGGGCGCTACCTCAGCGACGTTCGTAGTCCACGACACCATCGCGCCGAGACCGAGTAACACGATCGACAGCGCGGTGATGCGCAGGAAGTTGAGAAGGCCACCCAGACCGATTTCGGTCGAGCCGATGGCGAACACCGGACTGCCCCCGGCGAACGTTGCGGTGAGCGCCCCGAGTGCCAGCAACCACCACAACAATCGCGGCACTGTCGGCAGCACGCCGCGGGGGATGTGTGCAAGAACGGCTGCCGCGACGACGAGGAGCGCGACAGCCCCGATGGGCACCCAGCCGGGGTAAAAGGTCAGCAGCACACCGATTCCGGCGACGATGAGCAGCTTCGAACCGGCCCAGAGATCGTGGATGACGGTCTGACCGGGCACCGGCCGCAGCAGCACCACCTGCCTGCGCTGCTTGCGTGTTGCTCCGGTCATGAGAGATCCCCGGCGGCTGTCGGCGCTGTGCCCAGCACCCCGTCCTGCAGGTGCAGCGTGCGCGGGCAGAGATCCTCGAGGCCGGAGAAATCATGGGAGATCACCACCACGGTGATCCCCTTGCTGCGACGGAGTTCGATCAGCAGCCGCAGAAGACCACGCTGGGAGGCGGCGTCCAGGCCGGCCAACGGCTCGTCGAGGATGAGGGCGCGTGGCGAACGGGCCAGCAGCCCCGCCAGCACGACGCGCCGCATCTGTCCGCCGCTGAGCTCATCAACCCGTCGGGCAGCCAGCCTCGGGTCGAGGCCCACTGTGTGCAGAGCCTCGGTTACCTTCACTTGGTTCCAAACCGAGAACCCGGCCGACGAGGCGATCTCCAGCGCCACATGGCTGCGCATCAACTGCAGACGCGCGGCTTGGAACGAGATAGCCACAGCACCAACCTGATCCGACACCGGTGCGCCATCGAGTAGGCAGGCACCCGCGGTGGGTACTGTCAGGCCGGCCATGACCCAAGCCAAGGTGGACTTGCCGGAGCCGTTGAGGCCGTGGATCAGCACGCCATCACCCTCGTGCACAGCGAAGTCGATGTCGCTCAATGCCGCTTTCGCCCAGGGTGTTCCGCTGCCATACTCGTGGCAGACACCGCGGAGTTCAAGGAGTGGCGCGCCGCGGGGCCGGTCGGCGACGAGAGTGGCTGTCGGCGCCTCGGCCGTCTCGACCATTTCACCACTGTCGGCAACAGGCCAGCCGTTACCCGTCAGCTTGACGGTTCTGTCGGCGGCGTCGGCCTCGTCGTTGTAGTGCGTGATGTGTACCAGCGACGTGCGGTGACGCCGGGTCAATCCGGACAACACCGACATCAGGTCCTCTCGCCCTTCCTGGTCGACCATGCTGGTGACCTCGTCGGCAATCAGCAGCGCTGGCTCGCGAGCCAGCGCCGCGGCCACCGCCAGCCGCTGCAACTCACCGCCCGAGAGCCCGCCGGTGTCCCGCTCCGCCATCCCGTCTAGACCCACCTCGGAGAGCAGTTGACCGACATCGGTCGCCGTGCCGGGCGGCAGGCCCCAGACGACGTCGTCTGCGACCCGGGTGCCCAGCACCTGACTCTCAGGGTGTTGCATCACTACCGCAGTGCCGCCGAGCTTGCCCAACCCCACTGCGCCGGGGCGTTCCACCGTCCCCGCGGTGGGTTCACGGCCCGACAGCACCAGCATCAGCGTCGTCTTGCCCGAACCGTTGGCGCCGGTGACCGCCAAGTGTTCGCCGGTTTGAACCGACAGCGACAACGGACCGAGCGCATCGTGGTCGGACCTGGGGTAGCGGAACCGGACATCCCGCAGCCGCAGCGGAACCGGCGCGATCGGACCCACGTCAGTCGCCGACTCCAGCTTGTGCACGTCGGGAACGCCGAGTAGCCGCGACATAACTCGCGACAACGCCCACCAACCGACCAGGCTGACGAACACGATGCTGAACACGCCGGTGACGAAGAACAGATACGGCCAGTGGTCCAGCACCATCACAAAGTCCCGTTTCATCCGCTCGGCGATCGCTTCCATCCCCGGAATGCGGGCGAGAATGGCGGCCAGTCCGGTGACATTGGCGGTGACCGATTCGAAGATCAGATTGCGCAGCCGACTCAGGACAGCCAGCGCGAACACGGTGCCCAAGCCAAACAAAGCTCCCGCGACCAACGCGGCTGCGATGACCGTCGGGGTGCCGCGACCGCGTCGTTTGACGATGCCGGTCAGTCCCCCGATATAGGCGCAGTTGACCACCGTCATGAACCCGCCCACGCCGGCGATGAGGAAGGCGACCAGACCCCCGGCGACCGTCGCGGCGATCAGCACCCGCAGGCGATATCGGTAGGCGAGCAGGCCCATCGGGACCGTGCCGAGCAGTGACAGCCCTCCCGCGAATGGGACCACGACCGCGATGATCGCGATGGCTGCGCACAGTGCCGCCATCACGGCGGCTTGAGCAAGCTCGACCGGTTGAAGGGGTCCAGTCGGTCGAGGGGTGCTCTCCTGGCTGGCCGAGGTCATTTCACGATTCTGCCAGTCGCGTGGTCGCGGACCTGCCAGCCGGGTGTGACCAGCGCCACCGGTGCCAACGTTGATATGCATAGTATTCCTATGCACTGCTGGTTGGCATGCCCTCCACACTCGGCGCAGACCTACTCTCGGTGGTGGCCCGGATCAATCGGCTGGCCAACCAGCGAGTCCGAATGCCGATCCCCTTCGCCCAGGCCCGCCTGCTGTCCACCATCGCGGACCAGGGCCAAGTGCGCATCTCCGATTTGGCCGCGCTTGACCATTGTTCCCAGCCCACGATGACCACTCAAGTCCGACGACTCGAGGGCGCCGGAATGGTGGCCCGCACCCCTGACCCACTGGATGCGCGCGCGGTGCTGATCCAAATCACCCCGGCCGGTATCGCGGCGTTGCGTCAAGTGCGACTGGATCGCGGTGCGGCCGTTGACCCGTACCTGGAACGGCTGTGCGACTCGGAGCGGCAGCGCCTCACCGAGGCTGTCGTCGTGCTGCGCCGACTGGCCGAGGACGCCACCGCGCCCAGCGTCACCGCGCGGTGACCGTCGGCCGCGACAAATGAGCTCTTAGTCGACGACCCCTCAGCCGACGACCTCCTAGCTGACGACCCCGCCGATCAGGTAACCCACGAAGTAGGTGGCACCGATGGCAATCGCACCGAGCGCCAGTTGCCGAATCGAGCCCAGCCAGAGTGGCTTTCGCGTGAATCGTGCTGCTGCCGCACCTGCCATCAGCAAGCCGACACCGCCGAACGCCAGCCCGGCCCATAGTGACTCAAACCCCAGCAGGTACGGAATGAGCGGGATCACCGCGCCGACTGCGAACAGAAAGAATGACGTTATCGCCGCCACCCACGGCGACGGCTTCTCTCTGGGGTCCACCCCAAGTTCCTGGGTCAGGTGAAAGTTCAGCGCCCTGTTCTCGTCCCGATGAATCTCTTCGGTCGCCGTGGCGGCGGTCTGCGCCGACATCCCCATTTTGATGAGCATCGCGACCAGTTCGGCACGTTCGGCCGTCGGCGAGCTGCGGAAGGACTTGCGTTCCAGCAGCACCTCAGAGTCGATCTGCTCGTTGGCCGTGTTCACCGAGGTGTATTCGCCCAGCGCCATCGAGAACGCGCCGGCCAGCAGGCCGGCGACCCCGCTGATCACCACTGTGTTCGCTGACGCGCTTGCCGCGACGCCGGCGATCAGAGCGGTGTTGCTTACCAGTCCGTCCATCGCACCGAACGTCGCGGCCCGCAGCCAGCCTCCGGTGACGTCGGCGTGCCGGTGACCTATGACGTGCGGCATACCCGTTGGCGACAGCGGCGCGTCAGCTGGCTCCGTCATGAGCTCATTGAACCCCGTTGGAACTTTGTCAGCGAAATCAGGATCGCCTTGGTTTGCCACATCAAGGTTTGCGTCCGCTTCCAGCGGGTTACCGTCGTCTCATGACCACCACTGCCGATCACCTACGCAACGCCCTCGACGGCCGCTGGCGCGACGCGAAAAACGACGTTCGCGAGAAGCTGTCCAGCCCTATTTTCAGACCGCACTTCACCCCGAACACCGACATCGCTCGCAGCAAGGTGGATGAGCAGCTGCGGATCATGGCTGCCCACGGCGCCGCCGAGGACGGATTCAAGAAGGCTCACGGCGGCAACGGCGATGTCGGTGCCACGGTGACGCGCATCGAGATGCTGGCGATGAGTGACCTGTCGCTGATGGTCAAGGCCGGCGTGCAATGGGGCCTGTTCGGCGGTGCGATCGAAAACCTCGGTACCGAGCGCCACCAT
>CAXMSM010000098.1:0-3700 GCA_964195655.1 uncultured Gammaproteobacteria bacterium
TTCGAGGATTTCGTCGAAGGCGTCATCGAGTGCGTCGAAGGCGGCGAACACCTCATCCCGACTCCATCCCATACATCGAACACTAGTGCGACCCACCGACAAGAAACCCAACACCGAGACCAGAGAAACCCAAGTGACACAGGTGAATTGAGCGGCACCTCAAATGCACCTCCACCTCGCCGTTGACCGCAGACAAAGATAAAAGTAATGTCAGTTTTACTTTTCATAGTCGGCAGAGAGCGCACCCAATGGAATCGTTCGTCCACTTGCGCAAGGGCACCACGCCCCGGCGACTGCACGCCGACCTGGACGGCCTCAAAGACGACGAACTCGGCCGCGGCGGCTTCACCGGTCGCACGGCCAACCTGTATCGCCGTCACGACCCCACTGCGTACCGCTCGGTGGGGCCCCTACGGCCCGTCGACGTGTTATCGAGCGACCTCAAGCCCGGGGACGCCATCGACGCGCACGGCAGTCCCCTGCTGATGTTTTCCAACGCCGATTGCGAGGTGCTGCTGTCGCGGCGCGTCGCGCCGATGCCGTTTTTCGTGCGTCACATCGACGGCGATCTGCTGTGCTTCGTGCACCAGGGTGCGGGTCTGATCGAGACCGAGTTCGGACCCTTGCGGTACCGCAAGGGTGACTGGGTGTATTTGCCGAAGGCGTGCACCTGGCGACATGTCCCCGACGATCAGTGCACGTGGCTGATGGTCCAGGCAACCGATGAATTCCGGGTACCACCGCCCGGAGCGCTCGGACGTCACTTCCCCTTCGACCCTTCACTGGCGGTGATCCCCGACCCAGTGCCGTGCGACGACACCGACGGGCCGCAGGTCGACGATGAGTTCGAGGTCCGCCTGGTGCACGCTGGCGGGCCCACCACGCTCTACTACCAACACCATCCGCTGGACGTCGAAGGTTGGCGCGGCGACAACTTCGCCTTCACCTTCAACATCGCCGACTACAACGTGGTGACATCTGACAGCGTGCATCTGCCCCCGACTGTGCACCTGTTCATGCAAGCCACCGGCGTCTACGTGATGAACTTCCTGCCCAAGCCCGCCGAAGGGGTGGCCGGCACCGAACGCACGCCCTGGTATCACCGCAACGTCGACTTCGACGAGATCGCCTTCTTCCACGGCGGCTCGCTGTACGGGATCCCGATGCCGCCCGGACTGATTTCGCATGCGCCGCAGGGGGTCCATCACGGCGCACCGGAGAAAGCTCGCGAACGAGCGCGCCGCAAGTTCGACGAGTACCAGTCCGTTGACTGGCAGGTGATCGCGATCGACTCCCGCCGGCGGCTGATCCCGTCGGCTGAGGTGTTGGCCAACGATCTGGGACAGCATTGATGAGCGCTTGCGCGAAGAAACGGCAGGATTGATGAGCGCTTGCGCGAAGAAACGGCAGGATTGATGAGCGCTTGCGCGAAGAAACGGCAGGATTGATGAGCGCTTGCGCGAAGAAACGGCAAGATTGATGAGCGCTTGCGCGAAGAAACAAGGGCAGCCATGACCAGCACGCAGCAACGGCCGGCACCGGCCAAGCACAAATACGAGCGCATTCCCTATCTGGTTGCCTACCAAAATAACTCAACCGTCCGCGACGTCTATGGCGGCGTCGCCGAGTTGGTGGTGCTGGAAAGCTATCTACTCAAGCCGTCAGTGCCCTCAGATACCGCGCTGGTGTTCATGCATCCGATCGGCGGCGGTGCCTACCTGCCCATGATCAGCGCTCTGGCCCGCGCCGGTCACCATGTCATCTACTGCAACAGTCGATTCCGCGGGATTGACTCCGCACTGCTCATGGAGAAGGTCGTCGAGGACCTGGGCGAGTGCATCAAGGACGCCAAGGACCGGCTCGGCTATTCGAAGGTCGTGCTCGCCGGCTGGAGCGGCGGAGGCTCACTGTCGGTGTTCTATCAGCAGCAGGCGCAGCACCCCACGGTGACGGCCAGCCCGTCCGGCGACGGCCCCGATCTGACCAAGCTCGGACTGATCCCGGCCGACGGCATCATGCTGCTCGCCGCCCACATCAGCAGGCACGGCACGCTGACAGAGTGGATGGACGCCTCAATTCTCGACGAGAGTGACCCCGCCAATCGAGACCCCGAGTTGGATCTCTACAACCCCGACAATCCCAACCAGCCGCCGTACACGCCAGAGTTCCTGGAGCGCTACCGCCAGGCGCAGATCGCCCGGAACCGGCGAATTACCGCCTGGGTCAAGAGCAAACTCGCCGAACTGAGGACAAGCGGACGTCCCGGCGCGGACGTGGCAGAGTTCGCGTTCGTCGTGCACGGCACCATGGCCGACCCGCGCTGGCTCGACCCGACCGTCGATCCCAACGAACGCACCCCGGGAACCTGCTACCTGGGCGATCCTCAGATGGTGAACATGAGCCCGGTCGGCCTGGCGCGGTTCTGCACGCTACGCAGTTGGCTGTCCCAATGGAGCTATGACGATGCCAACGGCGACGCCGTGACGTGCGGACCCGACATCGCGGTACCTGCATTGGTGATCGGAAACCTCGCCGATGACGCGTGCACGCCGAGCCACACCCGCCGGATCTACGAGGCGATCGGGAATCCCGACAAGGAGATGTACGAGATCGCCGGCGCGAACCACTACTACGCCGGGGCCGGCCAGCGCGACAAGCTGAACGAGGCCGTCGGCATCGCCACGGACTGGCTGCTGCGTCACGACTTCGCGGTCACCCCATGACAGTCCCGACGGGGCCACTCGACGGCATCCGGGTCATCGAGGTCGGAACACTGATCTCCGGACCGTTCGCCGGTCGCCTGTTGGGCGACATGGGCGCGGAGGTCATCAAGATCGAACCACCCGGCGCGCCGGATCCGCTTCGCACCTGGGGGCAGGCCGAACTCGACGGGCACCACTTCTTCTGGACGGTCCACGCGCGCAACAAGAAGGCCGTTACCCTCAACCTGCGTGAGGGTAAGGGGCGCGACGTCTTCCTCGACCTCGTCGAGCGCAGCGACGTCATCGTCGAGAACTTCCGGCCCGGCACACTGGAGAAGTGGGGTCTTGGTTACGACGTTCTCCGCCAACGTAATCGCAGAATAATCCTGGTACGCGTGTCCGGGTACGGGCAGACCGGCCCAGAGGCGCACAAAGCCGGCTACGCCTCTGTCGCCGAGGCCGCCAGCGGCCTTCGGCACATGAACGGGTTTCCCGGCGGCCCTCCCCCGCGGCTGGCGTTGTCGCTGGGCGACAGTCTCGCCGGGATGTTCGCGGCCCAGGGCGCATTGGCCGCGCTGTACCGCCGCTCGGTGACCGGCGATGGCCAGGTGGTCGATGCGGCATTGACCGAATCATGTTTGGCAGTGCAGGAATCCACGATCCCGGACTATGACGTCGGAGGTGTCGTGCGGGGCCCGTCGGGCACCCGACTGGAGGGCATCGCCCCGTCGAACATCTACCCGACCGCCGACGGCAGCTGGGTGGTCATCGCGGCCAATCAGGACACCGTCTTCCGCAGGTTGTGCGAGGCCATGGGCCGCCCCGAGCTTTCGACCGACGAGCGGTTCTCCAATCATGTTGCGCGGGGCCGCAATCAAGATGAACTGGACACGATCATCGGATCGTGGGCCGCCGAGCGTCAACCTGAGGACATTATCGCGACCCTCTCGCAGGCCGGGGTGATCAGCGGTCCGATCAACACCGTCGCCGAGGTCGTC
>CAXMSM010000099.1:0-2418 GCA_964195655.1 uncultured Gammaproteobacteria bacterium
AAGATCGTGCGCGGCACCTGCTTCTTCGGTATCGGTATGAGCGAGCCGGATTCGGGATCAGATCTGGCCAGTGTGCGCACCCGTGCTGAGCGGGTGAACGGCGGCTGGGCGCTGACCGGCACCAAGGTCTGGACGTCGGGCGCCCACCTCTCCCACGCTTTCATTGCACTCGCGCGTACCGAACCCGTCGATCCCTCTCACCGCCACGCCGGGCTCAGTCAGTTCATCGTCGACCTGCGCGGGCCGGGGGTCGACGTGCGGCCCATCGTCTCGATGAACGGTTCCCACCACTTCAACGAGGTGATCCTGGACGGGGCATTCGTTCCCGACACCATGGTGTTCGGCGAGATCGGTCAGGGCTGGCAACAGGTGACCTCGGAGCTGGGCTTCGAACGCAGCGGCCCGGAGCGGTTCCTATCGACATTTGTGTTGCTCGATGCCTGCGCGGAACAGATTTCGGCACAACAGATTTCGCGTTCTGCCGATCTGGGGCGTCTGGTGGCACGCATCGCCGGACTGCATCAGATGTCCACCGCGGTCGCAGGCGCGTTGGAGCGCCACGAATCCGCCGACGTGGCCGCCGCTGTAGTAAAGGTTCTGGGCACCACTACCGAAGGTGACATCGCCGAGTTCGCCCACCTCGCCAGCGATCACGGCGCCGGACATCACTTCTCGGAGATCGCATGCGCCGCGGTCGATCAGCGGCCGGGTTTCACGCTGCGCGGGGGCACCAACGAGGTACTACGCGGCGTGATCGCCCGCGGATTGGGGATGCGATGACCGCAACCGAGGTCGAGCCGGCATTGGCCGACATGTTGGATGCCGTTTTCGCCGAGTATCGCCAGTTGCACTCACCCAGTACCGCTGTCGTCCGCGACACCGACTTCTGGCGCCGTCTCGACGAGCTCGGGTTGGTCCGCCTCACCGGTGCCGAGCAGTGCGGTGGAAGTGGAGCCGGTTGGCGCGAGGCGGCCGAACTGCTAACCGCCGCGGTCCGCCACGGCGTGCGAATTCCGTTGGCCGAAAACGATCTGCTGGCGTGCTGGCTGCTAGAAGCCGCCGGCATCCCCCTCGACCGCGCAGCGCGCACGCTATGCCTGCTCGACGAACACGGCCGCGCCTCGGGGGTGCCGTGGGCGTCCTGCGCCGAGCGGGTCGTGGTCGTGTGGCAGCGGGCCGGCGAGTATCTGGTGGCAGATGCCGAGCTGGACTGCGTTGGAATCACGAACGGCACCAACATGATCGGTGAACCGCGGGACACTGTCGTCGCCGATCTTGAGTGCCTCACCGGCGTCCCAGTCACCGCTGGCGTCGTCGAGCAGCTGCGCATGAAGTCTGCTCTTGTACGATCCATCCAGGTGTGCGCCGCGTTGGACAGGGCGCTGGAACTGTCGATCGACCACGCCACCTCACGCGAGCAGTTCGGTCGTCCGCTGTCGAAATTCCAGACCGTTCAGCATCTGATCTCCGACATCGCCGCCGAAGCCGCGCTCGCCCGGTCCGCCACCGAAGCCGCGCTTTCCGCGGCGATTGTCAGCGACTGGTCGGATCCTCACCTCGAATTCCTGGTGGCTGCATCGCGGTCGTGTGCGGGCCACGCCGCGTCAGTGGTGGTCCGCAACGCCCATCAGGTGCACGGCGCGATCGGAACCACCAGCGAACACCGACTGCACGAATACACCCGGGCCGCTCTGGCGTGGCGTTCGGAATTCGGTTCTATGCAGTATTGGGATGACCGGATCACCGACATGGCGATGCAGGCGGGAGCCAACCGGCTGTGGAACCTGATCAGCGGTTGATCTTCAGCACACGACTCGTCACCGCACGACTTCTCACCGCACGACTACCGAGCTCGGTACCCGTGGGGCTCCCAGCATCTCGCGGTGCGACGGTGGCCGGCGGTCACCGTCGTCGGTGATGCCGTACCGCTGTCCCAACTCCGCCCCGATCACCGTATGGCCGCTCATGTCACCCAGCGCGGGATCCCGGTACATCGCGTCGATCAGGTGACCCGTGAACTCTGGTGTCTCCGCCTGCTCGGCGAACCCGGCCAGCGCCTCAGGTTGCCCCTGGAACGCCGACAACAGTCTGCCGGTCAGCAGAATTCCCATCCAGATCGACACTGTGACCACCGCTGTGCCGCGGAAGTCCACCGCCATGTCAGCCGCCATCTTGTCGACTCCGGCCTTCTGCGCCCCGTAGGCCGGACCGTGCATGTAGCAGACTGAACCCGGGGACGAGGTGAACACGATCAGGCCGCGCTCGCCGGCCAACAGCAGCGGCGCGGCGTGCCATGCCGCTATGTAGGACGACCGGAGTCCGACGTCCAGCACGTCAGCCAACCCGCTTGGTTTCTCCCAGAAGGGCTGTGGGCCAACCAGGTCGTCGGAGATGACCGCGGCGTTGTTCACGAGCAGA
>CAXMSM010000100.1:0-4262 GCA_964195655.1 uncultured Gammaproteobacteria bacterium
AGGCTCTTTTACGGGCTAGTGGACCTGTTTCCCGAACCGAGCCTGCGAGTTCAGCGCATCGTCGCCGCCGCGGTGATCCTGACCCAGGGCGGCATCGCCGTAACCGGCGCGATTGTGCGGGTCACCGCCTCCGGACTGGGCTGCCCCACGTGGCCGCAGTGTTTCCCCGGCAGCTTCACCCCGGTCCCCGTCGCCGAAGTCCAACTGGTTCATCAGGCCGTTGAGTTCGGCAACCGGATGCTGACCTTCCTCGTGGTGCTCACCGCCGCGGCTGCAGTCATCGCGGTGACCCGCGCCCGTCGCCGCCGGGAGGTGCTCGTCTACGCCTGGCTGATGCCGGCGTCGACTGTGGTGCAGGCTGTGATCGGCGGGATCACCGTGTTGACCGGATTGTTGTGGTGGACGGTGGCCATCCATTTGCTGGCATCGATGGCGATGGTCTGGGTGGCCGTGCTGCTTTACGTCAAGGTCGGTGAGCCCGATAGCGGGGTGTCGGTGGCTCGGGTTCCGAAGCCGCTGCGGCAGTTGACCCTTCTCACCGGTATCGCATTGTCCGCGGTGCTGATGACGGGCACGCTGGTCACCGGCGCGGGACCGCACGCCGGCGATAAAAGTGTCGACCAGTCGGTGCCCCGGCTGCAGGTGGAGATCACCACCCTGGTGCATATGCACTCGTCGCTGCTGGTGGCGTATCTGTCGCTACTCGTCGGCCTCGGATTCGCACTCATGGCCGTGCACGCGCCCAAGGCGGTACTGACGCGACTGGGCGTGGTGGCGGCGTTGGTGGCAGCCCAGGGCGTGCTCGGGACCGTGCAGTTCTTCGCTGGCGTGCCTGCGGGTTTGGTGGCCCTGCACGTGGCGGGTGCGGCTGCCTGTACGGCGGCGACCGCAGCCCTATGGGCGTCGATGAGAGAGCGGGCCGAGCCCGAACCCGTCCAGCGCTGATTCCACCCCGAGCGCGAACCGGCGCTGCTGGCGCTGCCGTGCGGCGTCGTCGAGCTGCCGCCAACCCAGAGCCGGTTCGACGAGTTCTAGTTCCAACAAACTGGGCGAGTCGGCTGCACCGAGCACGTCGACGCGGGCGTAGAGCAAGTCGGTGACACTGATATCCAGGTGGGTGGCCGCGGCGGCAAGTGCCGCGTGGCCTAGGGCCCAGAGCTCGAAGTCTGGTTCGGCAGGCTGGAGTCGCTCCTGCGCGTAAGTACCCGACTCGTCAAATGCGGGCGCCCCGCCCGGTGGCGGCAGCAGCGGCCCCTTGGTGAACGCGTGGGACTGCTCACCGCGAATGAACACCAGAGCCGTCTCGCCGTCGCACACCCTCCGATCGTAGGGTTGCACGAGCACAGTCTGACCGCACTCCTGCAGCGCCGCGGCATGCGTGACAGCCTTATCCGCGTCGGAAAACCGTAGCGCGCCAACCGAACCCGCGCCTACCGCGGGTTTGACGACAACTTCACCAGCGGGGACACGCACCCGCTCCCCCGGCGCGAAGAATGCGCTGGGAACTGTCGGTACACCAGCCGCGGCGAGGTCGCCCAGGTACCGCTTGTCGGTGTTCCACGCGACGACCTTCGGCGGGTTCAGCAGCAGCGGCACGCGCCCGGTCCAGGCCAGGAATTCGTCGATTCGGTCGATGTAGTCCCACGTCGCACGCAGAATCACCAGGTCGGCCTTCAACGCCGCCGGGTCGTCCCAGGACAACCAGTGGGCGTGCAGGCCGCGCCCGCGTAGCGCCTGCACCAGGCCGGAATCGTCACCGTCCCCCTCGGGCAGCGCGGGGCAACCGGCGAGCACGATCCGGGGATGGAAGACGTCGGGGCGGGCGAGTTTCATGGCTGGGCTGACTGTACCGAGGGAGACCGGTGGCGCCGAGCGGGCATGATGGACATATGTACGCCATTGAAGACGCCGAGCCTGGCGGGCCCGAAGTCCTGTCCTATGTCGAGATGGGTCAACCCGTTCCGGGCCCCGGTCAGGTGCTGATCAAGTCCGAAGCAGTGGGCGTGAACTTCATCGATACCTATTTCCGGTCGGGCCTCTACCCGCGGGACGTACCGTTCGTCGTCGGCACCGAGGTGTGCGGAACCATCGCGGCTGTCGGCGACGATGTCGCGGCGCTGACCGTGGGTGACCGGGTGGTCACCGCGCAGTCGCTCGGGGCCTACGCCGAATACTGTCTAGCTCCAGCTGATTTCGTCGCCTACGTGCCCGACGGGGTGGCTGCGGACGTGGCGGCCTCGGCGCTGCTGAAGGGGATGACGGCGCACTACCTGGTCAAGTCGACGTATCCGGTGCAGCAGGGCGACACGGTATTGATGCACGCGGGAGCCGGCGGCGTCGGGCTGATCCTCACGCAGTGGGCAACCAGCCTCGCCGCTTCGGTGATCACCACGGTGTCCACCCCTGACAAGGCCGAGCTATCCCGGCAGGCCGGCGCAGTCGAAGTGCTCGACTATCCGAGCCCGAAGGAGGGGGGCGCCGCGCAGTTCGGCGACCGCATCCGCGGGTTGACCGACGGCAACGGCGTGACGGCCGTGTACGACGGCGTCGGCGCCTCGACGTTCGAAGCCAGCCTGGCCAGCCTCGCCGTACGCGGCACGCTCGCGCTGTTCGGCGCAGCCAGCGGCCCGGTCCCGCCGCTCGACCCGCAACGGCTCAACGCCGCAGGGTCGGTGTTCCTGACCCGCCCCAATCTCGCGCATTACACCCGCACAGCCGACGAATTCTCCTGGCGCGCGGGTGAGCTACTTACCGCGATCGCGGACGGCGCGCTGACCGTCACCGTGAGCAACCGCTACGCCTTGGGTGAGGCCGAGCAGGCGCACCGCGACCTACAGGGCCGCAAGACAGTCGGCTCGGTGGTACTGATTCCCTGACCGGCTCAGACTGTGAGCAGGGCCGGCAGCGCCAGCGCCGAGTCGACCGCCAGCGCGCAGAAGACGACGGCAAGATAGTTGTTCGACTGCAGGAACAGCTTCAGCGGTTTGACCGGCTCGCCGCGCCGCACACCCGAGTTCAGCTGATGTGCCATCACCAGGAACCAGGTGCCCGCCACGATTGCCACGGCCGCATACAGCCACCCCGTCGCCAGCGCGAGCGCGAGCGTGGCCGCGACGGTCAGCCAGGTGTAGATCAGGATCTGCTTGGTGACCTGCTGTTCGGTGGCCACCGCAGGAAGCATCGGCACGCCCGCCGCTTTGTAGTCCTCTTTGTAGCGCATGGCTAGCGCCCAGGTGTGCGGCGGTGTCCAGAAGAAAATGATGAGGAACATCACTAGCGCGGGCCACTGGATCGTTCCCGTGACGGCAGACCAGCCGATCATCACCGGCATGCAGCCGGCCGCCCCACCCCACACCACGTTCTGCGAGGTGCGTCGCTTGAGCAGCAGCGTATAGACCAACACGTAGAACGCGATGGTGGCGCCGGCGAGGTGCGCCGAGAGCAGGTTGGTCGTCCACCACAACCAGAAGAACGAGCCCACTGACAACGCCAGGCCGAACACCAGCGCGTGGCTGCGCGGCACGGTGGCGCGAGCCAGCGGCCTGCGCTCGGTGCGCTTCATGACCTTGTCGATGTCGGCGTCCGCGACACAGTTCAGCGTGTTGGCGCCCGCAGCGGCCAGCAGTCCGCCGAACAGCGTATTGAGGATCAGCAGCGGGTCGACGGTGCCGCGGTTGGCGAGCAACATCGCCGGGATGGTGGTGACCAGAAGAAGCTCGACGACACGCGGCTTCGTCAGTGAGAGGTAGCCCAGAAGCGAAGTACGGAACCGATGAGGCGACCCATCAGATCCACTGGACGACTCGCTGACGAGGTGGCTATCGCGAACTCTCACGCAACCAACTCCTCAACGACAGCGTGCGGCGCTCCGGTCTTCTACTACAGAGGATGGTAGACCGCGGTGGTCGATACATGTAATTGCAGGGTCGACTCTTTAGATGTCTTCCGATGAGCTCTGCGTCGCGTGCGCGTTCCCCATGTCGTGAGCGCGTTCCCCACTAGGGTGTTGGTGCGGAATGCTGATGGCTCGTTTGAAGCCCTGCCTAGCCAAGGAGTGCGCCTGCGTGACCACGCTCGATGAGATCACTTCCCTGACCCGACCAAACCATCCTGATGACTGGACCGAGCTGGACTCGGTGGCGGTCGATACCGCGCGGGTGCTGGCTGCTGATGCGGTGCAGAAGGTCGGCAACGGTCACCCTGGTACAGCGATGAGCCTGGCTCCGCTGGCGTACACGCTGTTTCAGCGGCAGATGCGTCAC
>CAXMSM010000101.1:0-3008 GCA_964195655.1 uncultured Gammaproteobacteria bacterium
CGTGTCCTGATCGGTGCAGTGGTGGTCGCAATCGTCGGCAATATCATCGTCGCCACCGCGCCGGTGACTGACGTATACCTGACAGGTCGGGCCATCGCCGGCATCGGAGTCGGGGCAACACTTGCCGCGACATTCGCCTACGTCCGCTTTGTCTCACCCGAGTCGAAGATCAGTGCAGCCCTGGGCCTGTGGGCCGCGGTGATGATCAGCGTGAACATAGTGGGATTGCCGATCGGAGGCGTGCTGGCTGCCGAGTCTTGGCGCATCGCGATGCTTTTGGTGCCCGCGGTCCTCCTCGTGCTGGCTTTTTTCATCCCTCGAGTTCTACCGGTCATGCCCCGGTCCGGTGAGGGGCCGATCGACTATGCCGGGCTTGTTTTGATCGGAGCCTCGACGGCGCTGCTGCTCTACGGCGTCAGTCAGGCGGCGGCCTCGCTGACTTCGCCGCAGTTCTACGGCCCCGTGATTGCGGGGATCATCGGCTACGCCGCATTCGGCATCGTCGAGGTTCGGAAGAAATCCGCGGCATTCCCGATCAAGCTGTTCACTAGCGGGATCTTCGTGGCCGCGGTCATCGCAGGCGTGGCGTGGAACTTCACGGAGGCGGTTGCCATGCTTTCGACGAGCAACCTGTGGCAATACACGAAGTCGGCTTCGCCGGTGGAGGTCACGATCCTCCAAGTCCCGTTGCTGCTCGGCCTGCTGGTGGCATCTCTTCTGGTCGGCAACTATCTGTCCAAACACGGCGATAGGCTGCGCCGGATCCTCGGGCTGGGCTTCAGCGCCTGCGTGCTCGGATTCATCCTGATGGCCGCGGCCAAACAAAGCTCGCCGGCCTGGGTAATCGTCCCCGGCATCACTGTCGTCGGCATCGGTCTCGGGCTGATCTCAGTCCCGCAGTCGGCGATGTTCGTCTCTCAGGCCCCAGCGAAATTCATGGGTCCCGTGACGTCCTTCCGCACGACCGTCGGACAGATCGGGTACGCGATGGGGCTGACGCTGAGCGTGATTCTCGTCGAGGGCTTCGGGCATGCGCGCTTCGCCGGAGCCCTCGAGAAGGCGGGGCTTGCGACGCCGGCACAGGTAGCGGGCGGGATCGGCGATGTGCAGGCGTTCATCAGCGACCGGGTGGAGCCCACGACCGCTGCTGGGCAGGCAGCCGTGGAGGCCGCTCAGAAGGCCTACACCCAGGGCTTCGATGCCACGATGGTGCTTTGCGCCGCGTTCATTGCGCTGATGGGCTTCGCTGCTCTCTTTGCGATCGATGCTGGCGGTACCATCGACCGATTCAAACGTAGGATCCGACCGGCATCCGCCCAGAACCGCGGCGTTGCGGCCGAAGATGGGCAGGAACCGGTCGACATCGGCTGACTCCGTCAGGTCCGACTTGACTTATACGATGCCCGATCTCATACGATGCCCAATCCGTGCAAGCCCTTGTAGAGGAACCAGCCTCCAAACACCAATCCGAGCGTGATCATGAGGACGCGGTTGTGGCCTTGTAGCCAGTGCAGGACTGCGTCCAGGAAGGTTGCTGACCGAGTGGGGAAGAAAGCGGCTGCGCCAATGATCACCAAACTCGTACTGACACCAATCAACACGAACGCAATGTAGTTGGCGAAATTGGCGCTGCGCGCCATGTCGGCAGCGCCGATCGCGCTGATGGCGGCCAGGGTGAAGACCCACATCTTCACTGAGATCAGGGCAGTTGCACCGCCGAGGAGGAATGCTCTTCCGGGGGTCATCGATGACAGCGCGACCATCCATTTCGGCGGAGGATCGTCAGGGTCGCCGCCGCCGAGGACTTCCCGGACTGCGGTGACCAGCAACACCACCGCGACCACCAGAACAATCGATGACACCACCCAGTTGTGACCGTCCTGGCTAGCGTTGCGCTGGCCCCAGTGCAGGATCGTGCCGAACGCGAGACCTTGCAGGAGGCGGACGACCACCGTGCCAGCCACCGCGGCTCCCGCGGTGCGAACTCGTCCTGGGGTGCCCAGTAGAGCAAGGGTGGTCACCATCTCTATCGGCATCAGCGCCGCAGCAATGGCGAAGGGTGCCAGGCCGGCCCACAGTGATCCCACTTCAGCCGCGCTCACTGGGCGCCGAGTGCCGCGCGCGTCTCACCCTCAGCGATTGCCGCGGCGAGATCAGCGGGCTGTGGGCGAATGGTGGCATCGATTCGTTCGATGCGACCGGTAAACCGTGAATCGTGCCCGTAGGGCGCCACCGGTGAGCCGGTATCGACGCCGACATCCAACGTTTCGCCACTCATCGAGAACCGGAACGGAATCGTGCGTTCGATCCGACCGCTCGCCGCCGCGTCGTCGTTTATGCGCAGCGTCACCATCGCGCCCTTTCCCAGTCCACCGCCGTCATAGTCGAACGAGAGGCTAAGGACGCCTGGGCCTTCCGGCAGTGCTTCGGCCGCGGCAACCGTGGTGAGTTGATGGCCCAGATAGTTGTAGGTAAAGCGTGGAATGCTGTCTTGCAGGTACAAGGTCCACCCGGCCATCGACCCACCTATACAGATGATCACCCCGCGTGCGCCGCCCGGCGGTATCTGCAGCTGTGTCCGTAGCTCGAAGGAGGTGCTGGTGAAGGGCAGCGTCGCCGATTCGGGAATCCGCACGTGGTCGGCGAAGTAGGTGACCGATGTGCGATCGGCGAGCAGGCTCGGCCGGTTGGTGGGCACGGCGCGAGCCAGCGTTGCGTCGCTGAGCGGGTAGACGTCGTACTTGCGCGCTTCGGCGGCGAATACGGCCTTCAACTCGGCGAGCTTGTCCGGGTATTGCTGGGCGAGGTCGACGCCCTGGCTGAAGTCGTCGGCGAGGTGGTAGAGCTCCCAGCGCTCGGTATCGCCGAACGGATGAGCCTGGGTGCGGACCCAGGGCAGTCGCCCGTGGAAGCAGGATGCTATCCAACCCTCCTGGTACACAGCGCGATTGCCCAATATCTCGAAGTACTGAGTGGTTCGACGGCTGTCCGCGTCGGCGTCTTCGAAG
>CAXMSM010000102.1:0-10828 GCA_964195655.1 uncultured Gammaproteobacteria bacterium
ATTTTCAGAGCATGGTGGTCCTCGGCGATCCACTGGGTAGCAGCTTGAACCATCTCACCGAGCCCATCAAGGATGGGGACTACGGTCAGGAGAACGAGGGTACGACCACGGTCATTGGTTGGCATTGGGGTACCGATACGGTCCTCGATTTCGATCCGGCCGCTGACAAGCTGGATTTCGGTTGGTTCCAGCCCACTAATTTCGACGTCACCGAACAAGCGGGTTCCACCCAGATCGAGATCGTGAACAACAACCAGACCTACACCCTCGACGGTGTCGGTTTGGCCGAGATGGGGATCGGCAACATCGTTGCCCTTGACACCAACACCATGGCTAAGTGGACGACCCTCATCGCCGGCGCCGAACCAGGCACAGACCCCGAACCCGATCCCGACCCCGACCCCGAGCCGCAGTTGCCCAGTGTGTCGATCGCCGATACTGCCGGTGTTGAAGGCGACAGCGGTACCTCCAATCTGGGGTTCACCGCGTCGCTCTCGGAGGCCTCGGCCGCCGCGGTGACAGTGGGTTATGCCACCGCTGACGGCACCGCAGCCGCGGGCAGCGACTACACCGCGGCCTCGGGCACGGTGACGTTCGACCCCGGGGTGACCTCCCAACAGGTCAACATCGGCGTCCTGGGCGACACCGCGGTGGAAACCAACGAAACATTCACCATCGCGCTGTCGAATGCCGCCGGGGCCACCCTCGGCGACGCCACCGCCACCGCCACCATCACCAACGACGACGTAGCCACACCAGACCCTGATCCCGGCCCGGACGCAGCCAGTGTGTCGTTCGTCAAGTCGAACGATTGGGGTTCGGGTTTCAACGGTGATGTGGTCGTTGATAACAGCGATGGACCGGAGTTGTCAGACTGGCAGGTCGAGTTCGACTTCGACGGTGATATTTCCTCGATCTGGAACGCCAACATCGTCTCGAACACCGACGGCCGCTACGTGGTCGAAGGTGTGGACTGGAACGCCGATATCGGGGCGGGGTCATCGACGTCGTTCGGTTTCACCGCAACCGCAGGTTCGGTGACAAACCTCGCGCTCAACGGCGCCGCGGCCCCCGGCGATGAGGATCCGCAAACACCAGCCACACCGGTTCTCTCGGTCGCCAACACCAGTGTTGCGGAAGGCAACAGCGGATCGGCAGATCTCGTGTTCAATGTGAGCCTGTCTGCGCCCGCCGATGACGTCGTGACGGTCAACTACCGCACCGAGGATCTGACCGCCGCAGCCGGCAGTGACTACGAGGCCACCGAGGGCACGTTGAGCTTCGCTGCGGGTGAGACCTCCAAGCAGGTCCACGTCGCCGTCCTCGGAGACACCGTCTATGAGGGCAACGAGTCGCTGCTGCTGGTGCTCTCCGGAGTCACCGGCGCTCAGTTCGAGGATTCCCCGGCGGCGGGCCTGATCAGCAACGACGACGCCAACCCGAACGGCACCGCGGACCCGGAATACCGCGTTGTCGGCTACTTCACCGAGTGGGGCATCTATCAACGCGGTTTTGATGTCGCCGACATCCCCGCCGACTTGCTGACCGACATCAACTACGCGTTCGCTGACATCAATGACGCTGGCGAAGTTGTACTCTTCGACCGATTCGCCGCGGTGGAGAAGTCATACCCCGGAGATACCTGGGACCAGCCGATAAGGGGCAACTTCAATCAACTTGCGAAGTTGAAAGAAGAAAACCCTGACGTTAATGTCCTGATTTCGATCGGGGGCTGGACGCTGTCGGAGGACTTCTCTGACGTGGCTGCCACCCAGCAGTCCCGAGAGACGTTCGCGGCATCAGCGGTGGACTTCATCACCACCTACGGCTTCGACGGGATCGATCTGGACTGGGAATACCCGGTCGAAGGTGGTGAGGCCGATAACGTCCACCGCCCCGAGGACAGCGCCAACTATGTTCTCCTCGTCCAAGAGATCCGACGCCAACTCGAACTGCTCGAAGCAGCCGACGGCATCGATGGCAAGGAATATCTGCTCACCATCGCCAGCCCGGCCGGCTACGACAAGATCCAGAACTACGACCTCGCCGGCATGGCGCCTCACCTCGACTGGTTCCAGGTCATGGCCTACGACTTCTACGGTGCCGGCTGGTCAAACCAGACAGGCAATTTCGCGGGCCTGTACGCCAACCCGGATGCTGCAGATCCCCTCTACAACACCGATCACGCCGTCAGCCTCTACCTGGAGCAGGTCGATCCGTCGAAGATCGTGTTGGGCGCACCACTCTACGGGCACAGTTGGAAAGGGGTACCCGACGGCGGCGACGGCGGACTCAACGACCTGGGCACCGGGGCCGGGGTGGCGTCCTACGGCGACCTGTACGGCAACATCTCCTACTGGCAGATCGTGGACCTGCTCGAAGAGCAGCCCGATCTCTACCAGGTGTACTGGGACGACCAGGCCAAGGCGTCCTACATTTACAGCGCCGCCGACGGAACCTTCATCAGCTACGAAAGCCCAGAGGCGCTGCAGTACCGACTCGACTACATCAAAGACCTCGGGCTCGGCGGCGTCATGTTCTGGGAGATCGATGACGACGTCCGCGACTACGACCACCCCCAGTCACTACTGGCCCTCGCCGCTCGCGAATTGCTTGGGCAGCAAGACCAAACAGTCTGAACCGAGCCGCAGTGTGACGGCTACTGCGGAACGGTGACGACGGTCGCGCCCGGGCCGGTGCCGAACTGACCGGGTCGGCCGCCGTTGATCAGGTCGCTCAACGCGAGCATCGACGTGATGCGGCCAGATTCCCGGTCGACGTCGTCGACGGTGCTGACTACGCTGTTCAGCGCATCATCTGACCTGGTCACCGCGACTGCGGAGGTTCCAGAAGCCGTTCCGTCGCGTCCGACGAGGACCGTGCCCGAACCGTGCGCGGCGAGACCAGCCGCGAACCGGGCGACGGTTGACCCCTGGTTTCCTGCGTCATCGCTGAGCGCTCCCCCAGTCACGACGAGCGCGGTGTTCGCTGCACCGATACGCTCGGGACCGTAGGTCACGAAGCCGGTGTTGCGCAGCGCAGCAAGCACAGTGTCGCGCTGGGTGTCGTCAACCGGGGCCACCGCGCTGTCTCTGTTGATCAGCAGGGCGATCCCCAACAGGTCCCCCGCCTGGGAGCCCTGATCGACGGAGCCTGTGTTCAGTTGTGCTCCGGCGGGCACTATCGGCGAGTTGACCACCGACAGAAGTTTCTCCGCAGAGTTCGCATCCACAAATTCCTGCGTCAGCCCCACGGTGCCGGCCACTCTTCCGCCGGACTGCTCCACCACCCGAGTCAGCGCTTCGATGTCGCCGTCTGCGGCGTCGGGGGTTCGGAACAGCATCACGGTCTTCTCCGCGAGGCTGTCGCGCAGGATTCGCGGCGCCATTTGCGCATCAAAATCGCCTGCAGCGGAGAGCTTCTCGTTAAGGGCGTTCTTGTCGTCGGTCAGAGAATCGATCTGCGTCCGCATCTCTTGCTTGTCGTCACGCATACCTGAGAGGACGGTGTTCGACAGCAGCCCAGAGCCCAAAGCAACCCCGATAGCCAGCGCCAGAAAAACGGCAGCGAGCGAGATTGCGTGCGAACGCAGCGAAATCACGACATCACCTTCTACGAGACCAGGCCCTGAACCCAGAGCGTGAACTGGTTCCAGTACTCGGCGACCCACTCCAGCACTGCAGCGTCGGCGCGCGACACCCACAGTGCAGCGATCACCGCGATCAGCATTGCCAGCACCAACAGCGCGATCGCACTACCGGACACCCGGCTGCGATACAGCGTGGCGACAGCTTTCGCGTCGACGAGTTTCTCGCCGACTTTCAGTCGGGTCAGGAACGTCGACGGGTTGCTGCGCTGGCGGGTGCGATCGAAGAACTCCTCGATACTCGCGGCGTGGCCCACGGTGACGATCAGCGATGCGCCGTGGTGGTCACAGAGCAGCAGCGCCAGGTCGGCGGCGGACCCGGCGGCCGGGAAGGTCATCGCGCCCACACCGAGGTCCTGTATGCGTTCGAGTCCGGCGGCGTGCCCGTCGGCGTCAGCAGGCAGCACGACCTGAGCCCCGCAGCGCAACACTTCGGTGCTGATCTTGTCTGGGTCCCCGACGATCAGCTGTGGACGGTAGCCAGCCTTGCGCATGATGTCGGCGCCGGTAGCCACCCCCACCAGAACTGGCTGGTACTCCTTGATGAAGGGCTTGAGCGCCTTCAGGTCTGCAGCGGCGTGCGGCTCGTCGGCCACGATGACCACATGACGGCGGTTCATGTCGACGTCAATGTCCGGGATGCCAATTCCGTCGATCAGCAGTGGGCTCTCGCTACGGATGAACTCAATGGTGTTACCTGCGAACGCTTCCAGGTGTGCGACCAGTCCACCCTTGGCCTCCTGCATCAACTCGTGGATCTCAGCGTCGGTGCGTTGGGTGCCGAGGATCAGCCGACGGTCGCCGGAGTACACGCCGCCCTCGTTGATCCGGATGCGGGCGCCGTCCTTGACCTTCTTGAAGACCTCGGGGCCGGTGTCGTCGACCAGCATGATGCCGCTGGTGACCAGAACCTCAGGACCGAGGTTCGGGTAACGCCCCGAGATCGACGTTGACGCGTGCACGACCCCCGCGACCTCAGCCTCGACGAGTGCGTCCGCGGTCATCCGATCCAGATCCTGTGCGTCGATGATGACGATATCTCCGGGCATGATGCGGCGCAGCAGCCGATCGATGTCGCGGTCAACTCGGGCGATGCCGGTGATACCCGGCCGTGAGCTGGTATTACGGGACAACAGCGCCGACATCTTCATGGGCAGATGATGCCCAGGATCGACAGCTAAGCGTCGGAGGCGCGCCGTAACATCAGCCTCATAAGTTAAGTATTTTCACTTCAGTCACATATTTGGGATGCCTGTTCACGGTCACCACGGGCGGCAGCGAGAAGCTCGCGGGCATGCGCGCGGCCGCTGTCGGACTCCCCGAGCCCGGCCAGCATTCGGGCTAACTCGGCAACCCGGCTCTGGTCGTCGAGGCGACGCACACCGCTGGACTTCGCGCGGTCACCTCCACTGGCTGGACCTTCTGCGTTGTCTGGACCTTCTGCGTTGTCTGGACCTTCTACGACGAGATGCACGTCGGCATACGCCGCCACTTGGGGCAGATGGGTGACCACGATGACTTGGTGGGTGCGCGCCAGTCGCGCCAGACGCCGACCGATCTGGACGGCGGCCCGTCCACCCACGCCGGCATCGACCTCGTCGAACACCATCGTGGTGCCTTCAGTCGACGCGGCCAGCACGACCTCGAGTGCCAGCATCACGCGGGAGAGCTCACCGCCGGAGGCGCTCTTGTTCAGTGGCAGGATGTCAGAACCGCGGTGCGCGGCGAAGCCGAAGTCTACGGAGTCCACACCGTCACGACCCGCGTGCACGGCTATGCCCGACGGCAGCATCAGTGGGGCGCTGTCCTCAGCGTGGGCCCGGAGTGTACCGACGGCGATGGTGAACTCCGCGCCGACCATTGCCAATCCGGACAGTTCCGCGGTCACGGCTTTGGACAACCCTTTCGCGGCCTTGACCCGAACCTTCGTCAGGCCTTGCGCCGCGTCGATCACCTTGGTGTGCAGCGCATCGACGCGGCGCTCCAACTCGGTCAAGGTCTCTTCAGAGACGTCGAGTTGAGCGAGCCGCTCGCGCGACTCACGCGCCCACGCCAACACACCATTGATGTCGGCAGCATACTTGCGGGTCAACGTCCGCAGCTGGGCCTGACGTGCCAACTTCGTTTCCAACGTGCTTGTATCACTGGGGAGTTCAGAAAGGAACTGACCTAGCTCGCCAGAGACATCGACCAGCACCGCTAAGGCCCCGCCGAGTTGTTCGGCCAGCATCTTGAGAGCGGCGTCGTCGGTGCCCTCCAGCGCCGAGCGCGCCTGGCCGACCGCGTTCGCGGCTGAGAAGCCGTCAGCCGGGCCGGCGTCGTTGATCGCGCCGGACAGCATCGCGCGGGCAGTCTGTGCCGCCTCGCGTATCGAGTCGAGTTCGGACATCCGGCGGATGTCGTCCACCAGGGCGTCATCCTCGCCGGGTTGCGGTGCGGCAATGTCGATCTCATTCAGCGCGAAGTGGAGCCGGTCAGCCTCCTGGGTCAACTCGCGTGCACGGCGGTTGCGATCATCGAGGTCACGTCTGGCCTCGATCCACTCATCGCGAACTGTGCGATATCGGTGCAGGTTCCTGGCGACGTCGGCGTAGCGGTCCAGTGCGGCGCGCTGCTGGTCGGGGCGCATCAGCCGTAGCTGATCGTTCTGGCCGTGCAGGGTCAGCAGCTCGTTGGTGAACCCGCTCAGCGACTTGGCCGGCACGCTGCGGCCGCCGAGGTAGGCCCTCGACGGCCCGTCGCGACTGACCGAGCGGGCTGCGATGACGCTGCCGTCGTCGTCACGCTCTGCGCCCGAGGAATCCAGCATCTCGTCCACCTGTGTGGTCACCGGGTCACAGAGTTCGGCGGTGACGAAACGCCCTTCGACCACCGCCCTATCTGCTCCTGAACGCACCTTGGTCGGGTCGGCTCGTGCTCCGCCCAGAAGATGTAGCCCGGTGACCACCATTGTCTTGCCTGCGCCGGTTTCTCCGGTGAGCACAGTCAGACCGCGGTCGAACTCAGCGGTCGCAGCGCGGATGGCACCAAGCGACTCGATACGAATCTCGGCTAGCACTACTGCCCGCGCCACCCCGTGACCGGCAACCGGAACTTGCGCACCAACCGATCGGTGAACGGCGCGCTGTCAAGGCGCACCCACTTCAGCGGCGTACCGCACCGTGTCACCTCGAGCCTGCCCCCGGCCGGCAATACCATCTCCCGGCGTCCGTCACAGAAGACCAGGGCGTCGTGACCGCCCGCTTCGATTTCGATGGCGATCGTGGCGGCCGGGCTGGTCACCATCGGGCGGGCGAACAGCGCATGGGCATTGTTGGGAACCACCAGGATCGCTTCCAGGTCGGGCCACAACACCGGGCCGCCCGCGGAGAACGCATATGCCGTCGATCCCGTCGGCGTGGACACCAGCACGCCGTCACACCCGAAGGACGAAACTGGCCTTCCGTCGACTTCGAGGACGACGCCCAGCACGCCCAAGCGGGGGCCCTTCTCCAGGCTGGCCTCGTTGAGCGCCCAGCCGCGGTTCAGGAGTCGCCCCCCTGCGCGGACTGCCACGTCTAGCGTCATCCGTTCTTCGACTACGTAGTCGCGGTTGATGACGTGCTCAAGGACCGTGTCGATCGAATCTGCTTCCCCCTCGGCGAGAAAGCCGATTCTGCCCAGATTTATGCCCAGTACCGGAATCTCGACATTGCGGGCAAGATCGGCGGCGCGCAGGAATGTTCCGTCCCCGCCCAGTACCAACACCAACTCGCATCCTTCGGCAGCCCGAGGGTCTGCGTCGACCACCTCGATCTCCACGCCCATTGCCCGCATGTCGTCGGGCGCCAGGTGAAGTGGTCCTCGATCGACCGCCTCAGCGGAGAGCACCCGAAGCGCAATTTCGTTGTCGCCGAGCACTTTCTCTACCCGGCGCGCGACTTCGGTTGCCTCCTCTCGGCCGGTATGGACGACAAGCAGGATGGTGCGTTCGTGTTCGTGTGTCATTGCGGCCCCTCTTCGATGGCCTGGCGAACCGCGTCTTCGAGCGAGCCTGCCAATAGCGGGCGGTCGGTGTCGGCGCGCAGATGCAGGAAGTACTCGACGTTGCCGGCGGGGCCGGGCAACGGGCTGGCGGTGACGCCGACGGTGTGCCAATGCAGTTTGGCTGCGCGCCGGGCCACCGAAAGCACCGCGTCGGCACGCAGCGCCGGCTGCGACACGACCCCACCAGCGCCCACCCGGTCCTTCCCGACCTCGAACTGTGGCTTCACCATGGGAACGATATCGGCGCTTCGTGACGCGCATGCGGTCAGCGCGGGCAAGACCGTCGCCAACGAGATGAACGACAGATCGGCAACAACGAGATCCACGGCCCCGCCGATCGCATCGGCGGTGAGATCGCGGACATTGGTGCGCTCCATGACCATCACCCTCGGGTCGTTTCGCAGCGACCAGGCGAGCTGCCCATAGCCAACATCAACGGCGACCACATCGCCGGCCTTGCGATTGAGCAGCACCTCGGTGAATCCGCCCGTTGAGGCGCCCGCGTCCAGGCAGCGTCGGTTATCGGCTGAGATTCCGAATGCATCTAGGGCGCCGATCAATTTGTGCGCTCCCCGTGATACCCAGGGGTGCTCGCCCAGGTCGACGACGGCGAGGTTGGCACTCATGGGGATAGCAGTGGCGGGCTTGGCCGCGGGCATACCGTCGATACTCACGCGTCCGGCGCCGATCAGCTCAGCGGCCTGCTGGCGCGATCGGGCCAGACCGCGCCGTACCAGCTCGGCGTCCACACGAGCGCGCCGTGTCACGCGGGTCAGCCCTTCTCGACCGATTCCAGCGCGTGCACCAGAAGTTCGTGCGCCTCCTCCAGACGCGCCGCGGCGGCATCCAGGTCGGATTCATCAGGATCAGTGTGCTCGCCCAGAAGTTCGGCGACCTGGGTGTGAATCTCGTCGGGGTCTTTAGTCATGTCGGTATTCACGCTAGCGCACCCCCGCCGCCGGCAGCCGGTAGCAGCGACCAGCGCTGGAGTGCCTGGCGGGCCACCTCGTTGCCCGCCGAGATCACCGAGGGGCGATGCTCGGGGGCAACGGCCCAGACCGCGCCGGCAATCACCCGCACCACCGACAGCGTGTCGCCGGGATCCTCACCTGTGGAGTGCACCCGCACCGCCGCCGCATCGAGCTCGACCTGCCACCCTGGGTGCGGCCCGACGCGCAACGTGTCAGCCTCGGCGGTGAGGCCACGGAGGTCCTCGGCGAGATAGTCGGGCCGCTGTTGCGGAATCGCCCAGATCGCGTCCGCGGCGGAGTTCACCCCGCACAGCACCATCAGGCTGGGCAGTTTCGCGGCATTCGCACCGGCGATGTCGGTATCGAGCCGATCACCAATCACCAACGGAGTATGAAAATCGCCGCGGGCCATCGCGTCGGCCATCAATACCGGCGACGGCTTACCAGCGACCTGTGGTTCGCAGTCAGTGGCGGTCCGCAGCGCGGCGACCATCGAGCCATTTCCGGGCAACAGACCGCGTTCCGATGGCAGTGTCTTGTCCACGTTGGCAGCGACCCACAAAGCCCCGGACCTGATGGCCAGCGCCGCCTCCGCGAGATCGGGCCAGCCGGTCTCCGATGAATGTCCCTGCACCACGGCGACCGGGGCGTCTGACCACTGCCGAACCGGCGCCAGGCCGACCTCGCTGATCTCGGCGCCCAGCGCGTCGGTTCCGACGATGAGGACCTTCGCCCCCTGCGGCAACTGGCCAGCCAACAGCCGCGCGGCACTCTGTGCGCTGGTGACGACGTCGGCAGGTTCTGCGGTGAAGCCCAGATCGCACAGATGTTGGGCGACCTGCCCGGCGCCGCGGGAGGCGTTGTTAGTGACGAACAGGATCCGGGAATCGGTGGCAGCGAGAGTGTCGACGGCCCCCGGGGTGGCCTGGTGGCCGCGAAACACCGTGCCGTCGAGATCGAGCAGCAGGCAATCGTGTTGCTGGGCAAGGGTGCTCACGTCAGGACAGCTCCGTGATCCGCTCTTCAGCGTCGGTGACGTCGTCGATGTCGGCGCGGGCCGCGTGCAGGAACCACCGCAATGCCTCTTCGTCGCGGCCGAGCGCCAGCAGCGTCTCGGCGTGAGCGTAAAAAAGCCGGGCTGCGGTCTGGCCGACCTTCTCCGGATCCAGTTGAGGTGTGGCCAGAATCGCCAAAGCCTGCTCATGCTGGCCCAGATCCGAGCGGGCTCCTGCGGCGACGATACGCAGTTCGTCAGCGTCGTCGCCGCTGAGCTGGCCGGCCTCCGGGCTGCGGGCGAGTTCGATAGCACGCTCGGGGCGGCCTATCCCGCGCTCACAGTCTGCGATCAAGGCGAGCAGCGGTGAGCGGCTGCCCATTCTGCGTGCCGCGCGCAATTCCGCCAGTGCCTGAGCCCAGTCGCCGCACTGGTAAGCCGCGATCCCGACGGCCTCGCGTATCGCGGCGATTCTGCCGGCCCGCGCCCGGGCGGCGCGGGCATGTGCCAGCGCGGTTTCGGGGTCCTCATCGAGGAGCTCACCGGCGGCCACCAGATGACGGGCAATGACATCGGCGGTGCTGCGATCGAGAGTCGTGAGCTCGCCGCGAATTTCGGGTGCGAGTTGCTTGGCTTCGATGTTGGAAGGGATCGGCGGACCAACCTCGCGTGCATCGTCGGTGTCCGGTCTCGGCGGCGCGCGACGGGCACGCTGCGGTCCGGATGTGCGCGGCGCCGACCGCTGATCGCGGCTGGGACGCTGGCCGCGCGCACCCGAGCCTGCCCGCGGACGACGTTCGCCGCCGCGGCCCTGGTTGTCCTGCGGCACGTGGGCCCTTCCTGCTTCGTGGTGCATGTCGTTCGTGGTGCATGTCGTTCGTTCGTTCTACAAAGGATACGGCCAAAGCCGATTGGCTCACAATTGAAACAAATTTGAAGCGAATTCCCTGACACTGAATTCGGAAAAGAAAATCGCCCCCCACGCAATGGTGGGGGGCGATTCCAATTTTGTGTTCGGCGGTGTCCTACTTTTCCACCCGTGTGGGTAGTATCATCGGCGCTGGCAGGCTTAGCTTCCGGGTTCGGGATGGGTCCGGGCGTTTCCCTGTCGCTATGGACCGCCGTAACTTTATTCACTCTTTTTTGAGTGTCCCCCTGTGTGTTTGGGGGAAGTTTTTTGGTGGTGAAGTT
>CAXMSM010000103.1:0-4995 GCA_964195655.1 uncultured Gammaproteobacteria bacterium
TTGACGTTAGCCCCTGCGCTTATCGCCAGCGAGGCCGTGCTGTGCCTGAACCTGCGCGGTACCGGCTCCCGTCCATTCGGACCTGCTTCCGCTACTCACCCGGTGGCAGGTAGTCACACTCACCGAAGGTCTGAAAAGGACGTCCCGGAAGGCCTGACACTGCTTTGATCGGTAGCAAAGGACCCGCCGCGGAGCCTCCGCGTGCCGTCGGCCGATCACCGAGAGGGGGTTGACGTGCCCACGACCGCGCCGCACGACTCTCCCGCGCGGCTAGAAGCGGCACTGATCTGGTGGGTGCGCGGCGCGGTTGTCGTGGTGTTCGGTGTCGCCGCCGTGACTTGGGCGGGCTGGGCGAGCGACATCCAGACACTGACGCGGGGATTTGCGTCTTGGCCACCGATGACACCGTGGACTGCTGTGCTCCTAACGACGTTGGGGTTTGCGATCCTGGTGCGGTCAGGACGCCCCTCACACGCCAGGGTGTGGGCCGGGGCTGGCATGGCCTTGGTCGCCGGTGTTCTTGCTGCTGTGTTCCTCGCGGAATACGTGACCGGCCGGGCGTTCGGCCTAGACCACGTGTGGTTCCCCGACGTGGTGCGCACGTTGCAACTATCCTGGCCGGGCCGTCCCAGCCCGCAAACAGGGTTGTCAGTTCTGCTGCTGGCCTTCGGTGTTGGGCTGACTTATCTGGATCGCAGATGGGTGCCTATCGCGTGGGCGGCGAGTTTGGTGGCCGCTGCCGCCCCGCCGTTGGTCGTCCTCGCGGCCTACCTGTTCCAGGCTCCGTCACTAGTCGGCGTCACCTCGTCAACCGGTATGGCAATCACGACCGCCCCGACCCTGCTGCTGCTCGTTTCCGCCGCCTTTGCCACTCGCCACGACCGCAATCCGGTCGCCTGGCTGTTGGCCCGACCCGATGGATGGACATTGGTTCGGATATTCGCCATCCTCGCCGGCCCGCCGATCCTCATCGAGTTGTCGCGCCTGGCTTTCCTGAACCTCGGCCTGCGCAACGACGAGGCCTGGGTTTCTTCGATTTCGGTGAGCACCGTCGTGGTTGGCGTTGCCGCGTTCTACCTGATCCAGCGCGAACAGAAACTGTTGATCGAAAGGGAACTACTCAGCCGTCAAGGCGCTCAGGCTGAGACGCGGTATCGAATTTTGGCCGACAACGCAGTAGATGTAGTACTTCACCTGCGCGGTGCCGAGGTGGTGTGGATTTCGCCGTCGGTGGAAGCGGCGTTCGGGTGGCCACCCAGCCAGTGCATCGGCTCAGATTTCCGCGCCAATGTCCACCCCGACGACGTCGACACGATAGCTGTCGCTCTGCAGGACGTCGTCTCCCACAATGCGGTTGTCTCGCCCCGCATCCGGGTCAGGACCGCTGACGGCGGATACCACTGGGTCGACGGCCGCGGAAAGCCTTACATCGACGCTGAGGGCAATGTCGATGGGGCGATTGGGTCGATGCGCATCGTCGATGAGCGGGTCGAAGCACAACAACAACTCAAGGCCGAGAAGGAACGGTTTGAGGCGGTTGTAGCGAACACGCCGTCGGCAATCTCGGTACGTGATCTCCAACACCGGTACACGTTGGTCAACGAAGCTTTCTGCCGGTTGTTCGGTAGGAAGTCGGTTGCGGATGTGATCGGTCGAACCGAGGATGAGATTTTGACGCCCGACGTTCTACGACGCTCACGACAGGCTATAGATCAACTCTGGGCGGGGGGCAGTGCCTTCGAGGAAGAGTCGATCCCACGCGGGCCAGAGAACATCTCGGTCCTGACACAGCGATTTCCGTTGCACAATGCTGCCGGGGCAACGAAAGAGCTGGTGACTATCCGAACGGATATCACCCACCGCAAGAAAATCGAGCTGGAAGCTGCCGAACGAGCCGAGTGGCACGAACGTATCGATGCAGCCATGGGCGATGGGAGACTCTTGGTCTATTCGCAACCAATCGTGGCGATCGCGACCAGAGAGACGGTCGAAGAGGAGTTGCTGATACGGCTGAGCGAGGTTGACACAGAGAAGGTTCTGCCTCCGAGCGCGTTTCTGCCGCAGTGCGAGCAGCACGGACTGATGCCGGTGATCGATCGATACATGGTCAGTCGGGCGATCGAATTGGCGCGCAACGGCAGGCACGTGAACGTGAACATCACCGGCCAAACAATCGGCGACGCCGCAACTATGAGGGAGATCCTTGAGGCCCTGAGCATCGCGGGATCAGACGTAACGGACAAGATCGCCTTTGAGATCACCGAGACAACCGCTCTGGCTTCACCCGCGATAGCCAAGGCGTTTTCTGTGAGCATGCGGGACCGGGGTTGCCGGGTGGCTCTGGATGACTTCGGGACCGGCTACGGCACGTTCAACGAGCTGCGGCATCTCGCTCTTCACGCCTTGAAAATCGATCTTAGTTTCGTCCAGAACATGCTCGAGGACCACGATGACGAACGCGTCGTGAAGATGATTGTCTTCGTAGCCAGGGCCTACGGATTGGCCACGGTCGCTGAAGGTGTGGAGTCCGAGGCGGTTCTGGAAAAGCTTGCCGAGTTGGGGGCAGATCGTGCGCAGGGATTCCTCTTCGGCAAGCCGAAGCCGATCGTTGCGTAGTCAACATCCAGAGTCGGGATACACACGTGATGTCTGATTTGCCTAGCACTGACGTTGACGGCGGCTGGGGGCGGGCCGTAAGCCTCGCCTGAGGAACAGCGCCGTGCGGCGGGATTGGATCCGGGTGAGGCCGATTTCGGGGTAGCCGGTCGCGGTGAGCGTGACGGACTTCGCCGAAGCCGCCTGACTACGATAGGCGGGTGCCAGTCGACAGGTCCGAAGAAGAGGTAGAAGCCGCCGATCCCGACCTGCTGATCGATTTCGCGAAGGTCACTCTGCGGCGCGGGCGCCGGACCCTGGTCGGGCCCGTCACCTGGTCGGTGGAACTCGATGAGCGGTGGGTGGTGATCGGGCCCAACGGCGCGGGTAAAACCTCGCTGCTGCGCATCGCCGCAGCGATGGAGCATCCGTCGTCGGGTACCGCGTATGTGCTCGCGGAGCGGCTGGGCCGCGTTGACATGGCCGAACTGCGCGCCCGCGTTGGGTTGAGCAGTTCGGCGCTGTCGCAGCGGGTGCCTGACAACGAGATTGTGCGGGACCTGGTCGTGTCGGCGGGCTATGCCGTGCTCGGCCGTTGGCGCGAGCGCTACGACGAGAGGGATTACAACCAGGCGCTCGAGATGCTGGAAAGCGTCGGGGCCGAACATCTCGCTGAGCGCGTCTACGGCACTTTGTCCGAAGGCGAACGCAAGCGCGTGCTGATAGCGCGGTCGCTGATGACCGACCCGGAGCTGTTGCTGCTCGACGAGCCCGCCGCCGGACTCGATCTCGGGGGCCGCGAAGAACTCGTCTCGCGGCTCGGTGATCTGGCGGCCGATCCGGATTCCCCGGCCATGGTGCTGGTCACCCACCACGTCGAGGAGATCCCGCCGGGGTTCTCGCACTGCCTGATCCTGTCGGAGGGCAAGGTGCTGGATTCTGGTCTGCTGACCGACGTGCTGACGGCGGAGAACCTGTCGAAGGCTTTCGGGCAGTCGATCACGCTGGACGTCATCGACGGGCGCTACTTCGCCCGGCGGACTCGTAGTCGCGCTGCGCATAGGAGAAGAAAATGACGGAAGCGTCGACGCCGCCATTGCCGCCGCGGCCGGCCGCGACCGTGATGCTGATCCGCGACTTGGCGAACAAAGCAGAAAGCCTCGAAGTCTTCCTGATGCGTCGGCACTCGGCCATGGAATTTGTGGCCGGAGTGATGGTGTTTCCCGGTGGAGGCGTCGACGACCGCGACCGCAACGCCGACGTCGCCTGGCACGGACCAGACCGGCAATGGTGGGCCGACCGGCTCGGCGTGCAGGCAGAGCTCGCCGAGGCGCTGGTCTGCGCGGCGGCGCGGGAGACCTTCGAAGAGTGCGGGGTGCTGTTCGCGGGCGCCGCCGACGACCCAGACCTGCTTGTTGATGACGCCTCGGTGTACCGCGACGAACGCGTGGCCCTGGAGAACAAGACGCTGTCGTTCGGGGAGTTCCTGCGGTCGGAGAAGTTGATGCTGCGGGCCGATCTATTGCGTCCATGGGCCAACTGGGTGACGCCAAAAGAAGAACGCACCCGTCGCTACGACACGTACTTTTTTGTCGGTGCGCTCCCGCAGGGGCAGCGCGCCGACGGCGACAACACCGAAACCGACAAGGCCGACTGGGTGACCCCGCAGGCTGGGCTCGACGATTTCGGCGACGGCCGCAGCTTCCTGCTGCCGCCGACATGGACCCAGCTCGACGCGCTTAATGGTCGCTCGGTCGCCGAGGTACTGGCGGTGGAACGCAAGATCGTTCCGGTCGAACCACACCTCGCCACCGACGAGGGCGGCAATTGGGAAATCGAGTTCTTCAACAGCGAGCGCTACAACGAGGCTAGAAACCGGCGCGCCCCACGGGGCTACACCGACGGGGCGCCGCTCGCGTGAGCGAGTTTGTCACTCTCGTTTTCAGCGAGGGAGCCGTTCTGCTGGAGGGCGCCGTTCTGCCGGAGGGCGCCGTTCTGCCGGAGGGCGATAAGCGGGTTCAACTCGCGACACTTCTGCTGTCGCGGCCGCCCACCAACGCATTGACCCGTCAGGTCTGTCGGGAAATCGCAGAGGCTGCCGCGCACCTCGACACCCGCGACGATATCTGCGCGGTCATCGTGTTCGGCGGGCACGAGATCTTCTCGGTCGGCGAGGACATGCCCGAGTTGCAGACGTTGACCCCCGCGGAGGCGAAGGAGGCCCGCCGGGTCTGTCAACTGGCGGTCGACGCGCTCGCCGCGGTGGAAAAACCTACCGTCGCCGCCATCACCGGCTATGCGCTGGGCGCTGGTCAAGCGCTGGCGTTGGCGGCGGACTGGCGGGTCAGCGGTGACAACGTGAAATTCGGCGCCACCGAGATCCTGGCGGGGTTGGCGCCC
>CAXMSM010000104.1:0-5265 GCA_964195655.1 uncultured Gammaproteobacteria bacterium
GCCGAAAGAGACGTGGCTGCGAATGCTGCTCATTACAGCGGGATTCCCTCGGCCGACGACGCAGATACCCGTCCACGACGCACGTGGCAGGCCGTTCGCGTACCTGGACATGGGCTGGGAATCTGTCAAGGTCGCCGTCGAGTACGACGGCGATCAGCATCGCACCAGCCGGGCTCAATATGTGTGGGACGAGAAGCGGCTACGGCTGGTCCGAGGGCGTGGTTGGCTTCACGTCAAGGTGATCAACGAAGACCGGCCGCACGAGATCATCAAGCGGACGGCGAGAGCATGGGCGCAACGCGAACGTGCACTCCCGGTAGCTCGACGCGTGGCCTGACTACCGCAAGCGCACGCTCGCAGCGGCGACCAGCCGGGTCAAGCCGAAGTCGCTGTCCTCGGGCAGCGCGTCCAGCGGCCACCACCGCAGATCCAACGACTCCTCGCTGCAGACGATCTCGGCGCCCTCGGGAGCGTGCACTAGGAACTGCAAATCGAGGTGACGGGTCGGCACACCCAGCGAGCAGGTGAGCGGATGGACGTGCAGCGCTACCGGCACCGGCTCGATGGACAGGCCCGCGATCCCTGACTCCTCGGTTGCCTCCCGCAACGCCGCCGCGACCAAGCTCTCATCGTCGGGCTCGCAGTGACCGCCCAGTTGTAGCCAGCGCCCGATCCGCGGGTGCAGCGTGAGCAACGCGTGGCTGCCGAGGCTATCCAGCACGAGTGCTGAGGCGGTGATGTGGCCCGGTACGCACGCACGCAGGCAGGCATCGGTGCGCGTGTCGAGGAAGGCCAGCACGGCATGGCGCAGCGTGTTCTGTGCGGGATCGGCTGGGCGCCAACCGCTCAGGGTGTCCACCGCCGACTGATGCAGGCTCATCTGCGCACCGTCACCCGGCGAGCAGACGCGAACTCGCGTGTGCGGGGCCCAGATTGTGCGAGTTTGTGTCTGCTCGGCCCGGGAGTCATCGACGCACCAGCAGGCCATCGGTGGACACCGGCTCGCGAGAACCGGCAGGCTCGGAAGCGTAGCCGATCGCGATGGCGCCCAACGGTTCCCAGTCGGCCGGCAGATCCAGGTTAGAGCGCACCAGGTCGGGGGCGAAGATCGTCGACCCGATCCAGCAGCTACCCACGCCGCGCACCGCGAGCGCGACCAGCAGAGCCTGCACGGCCGCGCCGACCGCAACGGTGAACATAGTGTGCTCGGCGACCGTCCGGTGTGCGTCGGGATAGGTGTGGGCCCCGTCGGGCACCATGAACGGAACGATCAGCTCTGGTGCGTCGTAGAGAATCTGGCCGCGACCCACGCGGCGTTCGACGGCGTCGGCATCGCGGCCGTCACCGCCGAGGTCGGCGCGCCACCGATCCTTCATCGCGTCGAGCAGGCCCACCCGAATGGCGGGGTCCCGAACCCAGACGAACCGCACCGGCCGGGTGTGGTGGGGTGCGGGTGCAGTCAGCGCCTCCGATACGGCGGCCTCGATGAGGCTGGGTGCAACGGGATCAGCATTGAAGCTGCGCACTGAGCGGCGCAGCAGCTGAGCCTGCGAACGACCGAGCGCGATCGCCTCCTCGGTGCCCAACCAGAAAAGATCCTCCTCGCCGACCCGCACCAGCGTGCGGGCGGTGGATCCGTCGTCGTACAGGGTCAGGCCACGCATCACCGCGACCGGCACCGCGGTCAGCTTCCCCTTCACCAAATCGGCAGCCGCGGCGATCTCGTCGGCGACCGCGACCTCGGTGACCACCAGCTCGTTGCCGTGCTCGTCGCGGGCACCCGCGTAGGCGTGCAGCACCGTCAGCCCGGACGCGCCGATCGCGACATCAGTCTGCCCGGTGCGCCAGGCGCGGCCCATCGTGTCGGTGACGACGACGCCCACCGTGACGCCTAGTCGTTCACGCAGTGCAGACCTCAGCGCCGCCGCGCTACCGTCGGGATCGACTGGGAGAAGCGCGAGTTCGTGGGAGTCGACGTTGGATCCGTCCACTCCTGCGGCAGCCTGCACCAGTCCTAGCGCGTTCTCGGTGATCAACGTCCGGCCTTTTCGGGCCAGAACTCGCACCGCCTCACGATCGATCAGTTTGCGGCGCAGCGCATCCCGCAGCTCAGGATCGGTGGGCGCGTCGATGATGCGGCCTTCGCATTTGGACAGCACCTTGCTGGTGACGACGACGACATCGTTGTCACGCAACCACGGTGCGGCCGCTGCGATCGCGGCGGCGAGGTCATCGCCCGGCCGAAATTCAGGCAGTGCGGGGACTGGCAGCAGTTCCACGGGCCCGGCCGTTCCATGGTCAGTCGTGCCATGCTCACTCATGGTGAAACCCCGGCCAGATCCATTCCGGCCCGCACCATCTCAGCGGTCGCAGCGGGGCTGGTCATCAACAGGGGTACCGAGCGCACCTCGATGCCGTCGAGCGTGGCGTGATCGCGCTCGCTGATCAGCCAGCCGTCGAGGATGCCGGTCGACGAGCGGGCGCCGTAATGCGCGCCCACCGCTTCAGACGTGCTGGGTACCCCGATGACGGAAAGGCATTCGTCGGCCATGCCACGCAACGGCTTTCCGGCGATGATGGGGGAGTAGCCGATCACCGGCGCCGATGTGGTGCGCAAGGCGCCGCGGACACCGCCGATCGCCAGGATCGCGCCGACGCTCACCACAGGGTTGGACGGTGCGATCAACACGACGTCGGCACCCTCGATCGCCTCGGTGACACCGGGCCCGGCGGTTGCGGTCTCGGCGCCGACGAACGCGAAACTGTCGGTGGGTACTTTGGCCCGATACCGCACCCACCACTCCTGGAAGTGGATCGCACGCTTGTCGCCGGCCTGCTCGCCGGGGCCCGGATCGGTGATCACGACATGGGTCTCGCTGCGGTCGTCGCTGGCGGGAAGCAGTCGCGCACCGGGCGACCAGCGGCGGCACAGCGCCTCGGTCACCGCCGAGAGCGGGTAACCCGCTCGCAGCATCTGGCTGCGCACCAGATGGGTGGCCAGGTCGCGGTCGCCCAGCCCGAACCAGTCCGGCTGAACGCCATAGGCGGCAAGTTCCTCCTTCGCATGCCAGGTTTCATTGCGATGCCCCCACCCGCGCTCGTCGTCGATGCCCCCGCCCAGGGTGTACATGCAGGTGTCGAGATCTGGACAGATACGCACTCCGAACATCCATGCGTCGTCGCCGACATTGACGACTGCGGTCAGCTCGTGCCCGTCCTCATTCTCGGTGCCGAACTGGCCCAATCCCAACAGGTGCTGCACTCCCAAGAGGAATCGCGCACCGCCGACGCCGCCGACCAGAACCGTGACCTTCACACCGACCGAGACTAGGCCGTTGGGCTCCTCTAGGTTCGCCCGGTAGGGGCCGTGGGCAGGTGGGTGTCTGGGTGGTGGGTGGGATGGTGACCGGGTGGTGGGTGGGATGGTGAAGGTGAGACTGATGGGGTTGGTCGGCGGGAGAGTGATAGACACACCACAACGTGACGCGCCGAAATTGGATCACGGAATGGTATGGAATTCTGTTCAAAAGCTTGACCGGCGCAGCCAACGCGTGTCTAATCACACCAGTGTCATTTCGCGGTTGGCCTGCCGGTTCCGGTGTCGCAGACCGAGATTCGATCACTTGTTCGAATTCAGATGGTCGCACGTCGCAATTGTGGGGCTGACACAAGGATCTACGAAACCATTGAAGGAGGGGAACATGGCTTTTGAACAGGCCGATTTCGGCAATTCGGTCCCGTTCGATTTTACGCTCCTCGGCACGGTAGGAAGTGCACCGCACATCCCGACCGGACCGGCACCGATCGCGGGAGGCGGGCGCCCACAGTTGAGCCTGGTGCCCGAACATGGTGATCCACTCGGCGACGACCAAGCTTTATCGGAAGAAGAGCAATGGCAAGAGCGCGCCCTGTGCGCTCAGACCGACCCCGAGGCGTTCTTCCCGGAGAAGGGCGGCTCGACCCGCGAGGCCAAGCGCATCTGTTTGGGCTGCGAGGTCCGCGACGAATGTCTCGACTATGCACTGGCCCACGACGAGCGCTTCGGTATCTGGGGCGGCCTGTCTGAGCGCGAACGTCGGCGGGTCAAGCGCGGCATCATCTGACGCTCTTCGCGCAAGCGCTCATCGGAATCTGACGCTCTTCGCGCAAACGCTCAGCGCAATCTATTCCTCGTCCAGCGTCGGGTCGATCACGGCCGGTTCGACGCCCAGGTAGGTGGCCACCTGCGCCACCAGCAATTCGTGTAACAGCTCGATCAGTTCGATGGTGTCCTTGGCCCGTCGCTCGATCGGCTTGCGAAACAACACAATTCGTGCTCGCGTGGAGTCGCCGCGGATGTCAACACCGGCGGCGATGAGTCGGGCCAGCGCGATGGGCCCGTCGGCCACCACCTCCGGTGGCCACTGCACACTGCCAGGGTCCTTCGGGGATATCCGGGGTGTTTCATCGACCGCCACATCCAGCGTCGATAACCGCTCCTGCCAGCGCCGCTCGATCGGTTCGTAGGCCTCCAGCACCGCCATATCGAAACGCTCGGCGCGGCTGCGCCAGCCCGGAACGGTCTGCGGGAGCAGGGGCCCGCGCATCTCACGGCCCCGCCGCGAGCCCCGGTAGTTGAGCCCGGTCACAACAGAGATCGTAACGGTTGAGGATCGGGGGCCCCTCGCCCGCGCGTGTCCCCCGCCATCCCGGCGATTCTGCACGCTAACCTCTCGCTGTGGATGTTCCCCGTCGCTGCTGTAGGCCTGGGTGCTCTCACTACGCAGTCGCGACGCTGACGTTCGTCTATTCCGACTCGACGGCGGTAGTGGGTCCGTTGGCCACCGTGTCCGAGCCGCACTCCTGGGACTTGTGTGTCCTGCACGCCGGCCGCATCACCGCGCCGCGCGGCTGGGAGATGGTTCGCCATGCCGGCTCGCTGCCGTCACACCCTGACGACGATGACCTGGTGGCGCTTGCCGACGCAGTGCGCGAGGGTCGCGAGGTTTCCAATGTTGGCGCGCCTGTCGGTAGCTTCAGCGCGGGTTTCGCCGATCCGGTCGTCGGTTCGCAGGGCGGTGCCCTGATGGCTCCGCCGGCCCGCCGACCCGAGACCAATGGGCGCCGTCGCGGGCATCTGCGCGTATTGCCCGACCCCGCCGACTGACTCCCGCCTCTCGTCGAATTGGCGTTAGAGCAGGTCGGCTCTCGAACTTTCGCTACTGGAATATAGTTTCGGCGAAAGAGAGCGGCGTAGAGACTGCGCGTGACGACTAGGCTGGCTGC
>CAXMSM010000105.1:0-4856 GCA_964195655.1 uncultured Gammaproteobacteria bacterium
ACGACCTCACCCCGGACCGGGCCGAGGAACTCCATTACGATCGAAAGTTGCAACCTCAAACCGAGGACGCAGTCAGATAGCGGAGCCTCCGGACACGCCGGGGTGGATCACTTTCCCTTACTCCCGCCGTGCCTTCCCTTACTCTCGACCAGTCCCGGCTCTGAACCGTTTGAAGTAAGACAACAAACGATACGCCGGCACAGGCCTCGGCCAGTCGTTGGCACGGAAGTACGCGTCCGTTCCGCCATCGACGAATACGACGCTCCCGCAAAGGAAGTCCGCAGCATCCGAGAGCATGAAGAGCACCCAGTCGGCCAGCTGCCCAGCATCGCCGAACCCGCCGGTCGGGACCGGGAAGGAACGAACGAGCTCCGCTCGCTTCGGCGTTGACAGCTGCTCCTCCAGAAGCGGCGTCATGATCGCGCCCGGAGCCAGAGCGTTCAGGCGTATGCCTGCGCCCGCCCACTCGCTTTTCACTGCCTCGAGTCGAACCCAACGGCTAACGGCGATCTTGGATGCGGCGTACAGGATCGCCGAAGCATTCTTACCGAACAATCGGGTGGAGCGAACCGCCTTCTCGGCGTCATGCGCAAGGAATGCCCTTACGGTGCGTGCGGGAACCGCGGGTGTTGTCGTTGCGGAGTTGCTCGAGAAGACAACGACTTTCGCGCGGTCGGCGGCAGCCAGTGCGGGCCGCCACGCGTCAAGGAGGTCAACGACACCAAGGTAGTTGACCTGGGCGATCAACCGCGGACGATCAGGTCCTTGGCCGGGACCGAGACCGGCTGCGAGAACGGCGCCGTCCAGTCTGGCCTCCGACGCCGCCAGCACGCCGTCGGCGGCCGCCCGGCGTCCCTCGACGCTCGACAGATCGGCCACGATGTCCGCCTGCTTGATGTCCACTCCGATCACGGTGTGGCCGGCATCGCGCAGCTTCTCCGCGGCCTTGCGGCCCATGCCGGAGGCCGATCCGGTGATCGCGTAGATACCGATGAGCGCATCTCCTTACCCTGATGGGTGGCGGCTTCACGTCGCCACTGCGACCGCAGTCTCCAGTTCAACGAGCATGCGCTCGGTCAGCGGTATGAGGGACCCGATGTCCGGCATCACGTTGCGGCCGGAAACATAGCCGAACGTCACCTGGTCGGCATAGGAGCACATCGTCACGTTCAGTGCCTGCCCGTCGATGGCGGTCGACACAGGATAGATCTCCTCGAGACGCGCGCCGTTCCAGTACATCGCGGCCCGGGGCCCGGGAACGTAGGAGATCGACACGTTGTAGCCGCGGCGTAGCCGCGGCGCGAACGGCACCATCGGCAACAGGACCGTGGGCCCGATGCTCGGCGCAAGAAGCAGCGTCGTCGCGTTGGACCCGCGGCTCGCCACCTGCTGCTTCGCCCACGTCATCGCACGATGGATGTGGGTCAGCCGCTCGACTGGGTCGGCCAGGTTGGTGCCCAACGGGCACAACTCCAAACCGAACAAGTTTCCATGCCCCTCCTCATTAGTCACATGATTGCGACTGCGCACTGTTACCGGGCAGATCGCTACCAGCGGCCTGTCCGGCAGCTCGTCATGGGCGGTGAGCCACTCCCGTAGCACTCCTGCTACTACCGCGGTCAGCACGTCGTTGCCGGTCACCCCGGCCGCCTTCTGGACCGCGCGGACGCGAGACTTTGACCAACTGGCCCCCGCGAAGGTGCGCTCGCGGCCGACTCGGCCGTTGAACCTGGTGTAGGGGGCGCCAAACGGTAGAACGGTAGTCCCCGCCCCGAGGCTGGCGAGCACTGTCGATACTCCGCCTACAGCAAGTTGGCGAACAAGACCCAGGCCCGAGGTGACGCGGTGCTGCGCCGACCGCACGACCGACAACGGGTTGCGGATCAGTCCGCGTGAGTTACCAGCAGGTTCCGCCGGTTGCTTCGGCCCGATAGCGTAGATCGGCCGCATTGATCGGCGTTCGGGATCGGTGGTCAGCGCATCAGCGATCATCTTCAATCCGGCGACACCGTCGACCACGGTGTGGTGCACCTTGAGGTAGAACGCGAACCGACCGCCCTCCAGACCGTCGATCACATACGTCATCCACATCGGTCGCGACCGGTCGAGCGGTTCAGTGTGCAGCTCGCCGATCAGCTTCCACAGCGCTTCGCGGTCCCCGCCCGCAGGCAGCGTGCGGCGCTGTAGATGCTCGCGCATGTCAACGCTGCAGTCGGCACGCCACACCCAAATACCGGCGGTATCGACGCCTACGTGTGGGTGCCGACGAAATCTGGGATCGAGTTCGGCCGTGTGGGTCAACGCCTCTTGATACAGCTCTTCGACATACCCGGGCCGGGCGTCCGCGGGAGGCGACAGGATCAGCAACGCGGCGGTGTGCAGCGGGCCAGAGATCAACTCCGCCGTGATCATCGCCGCATCCAACGGCTCTAGCGGGTCCATCGGCCAGAATCCAACCCCTTCAACTGATAGAGATCACAATACCGTTGCCCCGCCGCTAATGACGTCCAAATGGCGGCCGGTGACGTCGAACAGGACCTAAGCCCCTATTCCACACGGCAGGTTCCAAACTAGGGTTCCCGCCATGGCAGCACCCGAGAGCGAGGGCGAACTGCCGGCGGCTGTGTCTCAACAGCCCGTTCGCGGTTCCGGCCGACTGGACCACTTCATCAGGCCGTTTCGACGGACCGGCCGTTACTACGCTCGATCATGGCGGGACTATCTCGGCCAGCAGCCCGATGAACTCCCCGTTGCGCTACCCACTCTCGCGCTCGCTGCGCAAGCGTTCCGCGACGAAATCGTCTTGACGGGTTTCCGGATGTTGCGGCCCGTCAGCGACACGAAGGTGTTTGAACGAATTAACCGCGAGGTACGGGCAGCTCTCGAATTCTACGGGCAGCAAGGGTATCTGGAGAAGCCCGAAGAATTCTTCGCAGCCCCGCCGCCCCTGACCGACGTCACCGTCCGGCCGGTGACTTCGCGCGGGCGGTCCTATGAACGCATGGTCTTCGACAGCGGGTACGAGCCGAAAGTAGGCGAACCGGGCCGGGAACGATGGCTGAGCTATACCGCCACCAGCCGCGAGTATGCGTTGTTACTGCGACACCGGGAGCCGCGACCCTGGTTGGTGTGCGTGCACGGCGCCATGATGGGTCGGGGCCTACTTGACCTCACGCTGTTCCGCGCCTGGCATCTTCACGAGGATCTCGGCCTGAATGTGGTTTTTCCAGTCCTTCCAATGCACGGCCCGCGTGCACGCGGTCTGCCAGAGGGTGCGGCGTTCCCCGGCGAGGACGTGCTGGATGACGTCCACGCCGCGGCTCAGGCGGTGTGGGACGTGCGCCGTCTGCTGTCCTGGATACGCGCGAACGAACCCGATTCGCCAATCGGGCTGAACAGCATCTCCCTCGGCGGCTACGTCACATCGCTCGTCGCCAGCCTCGAAGATGGTCTTACCTGCGCAATTCTCGGCGTCCCGGTCTCCGATATGACCGAACTGCTCGGGCGCCACGCAGGGATGAGGCGCACCGACCCGCGCCGCGAGACGCTGAGGTTGGCGGAACCGCTGGGCCGGATGGTGTCGCCACTGTCGCTGACTCCCCGGGTTCCGATGCCGGGCCGCTTCATCTATGCCGGGATCGCTGACCAACTCGTGCATCCGCGGGAGCAAGTCGTTCGCCTCTGGGAACACTGGGGCAGACCCGAAATCGTCTGGTACAAGGGCGGACACACCGGGTTCTTCCAGTCACGGCCGGTGCAGGGGTTTGTGGACGCCGCGCTCGTCCAGTCAGGGCTCGTGCATTCGTGAGCAAAGATGACTGCCACCGATGCGCTCCGAGCGGCTATCGTCCCGCGACGACTTCACCCTGCCTGGCGAAGCGGGCGCGTTGCGCTGGAAATCGCTTCCCAAGCTGAATATGCGGGTTCGATTCCCGTCATCGGCTCCACCATGGCCAGGGCAAAAGTTGTTCGAACGCTTCGAACACAACCCCCAGTTATCACACGTTGTCACAACTCGCGCACAACTCGATCCAGCTTCACCCCAGCAGCTTTCAGCGCCTCGTCCTGGGAGTGCGCGTAGGGCTTCAGGCTCGCGCAAGTGTGCCGGGCCGCGTGGAGCTTGATGTGCCGCACACCCGCCGACTTGACGGTCTCCGCCCAGTACCGGGACAGCACCTGAGGGTGGTACGGCTGCCCGGCTTCGTTCGAAACGGCATATTCCCACAGGCTACCGTCGGCACCGAGCGTCAGCCGCTCGCGTGCCTGCCGCGCCTTCGCCGACCGCAGCACCGTCACGAGCCGGTCCGGCAGCGGCAGTGTCCGGCGCGACGAGGCTGACTTCGGGTCGTTCTCTACCGCCCTGCCGCCCGCATCCACCCGGTTATTCGCAACCGACGATGTTTTGGCTTCGAGGTCGATTTCAGACCAGCGCAGGCCCGCAATCTCACCGCGCCGTAGGCCGGAAAGCGCCAATTCCCAGACATGGCTCATCCGGTCGTCGCCGATGGCTGTCAGGAGCTTTTGAACTTCTGCCTCCGTGTAACTGTCGATGGGTTTGTGCGGTTTCTTGACCCGATTGACCAATTCGGCGACATTGCGTCCGATGATGCCCTGGGCTTTGGCGTCGGCCAGCACTTGCTCGACCCCGGCGATCACTTTGGTGAGGGAATCCGCTGACCACGGCAGCCGCCGCCGGCCCTTGGCTGTCCTCGTGAGGACCGTACCGGTTTCGATGCCGCTTCGTTCTGTGAGAAGGGTGGCGACGTCACGGACACGTTCGGGAACCCTGCCTCGGCACCACCGCTGAACGCGGGCCACATCCGTCTCCGGCAGAACACTCACCCGACTAGTGTGCA
>CAXMSM010000106.1:0-9152 GCA_964195655.1 uncultured Gammaproteobacteria bacterium
TTCGCCGCCGTTTGTCCCGCGAGATGGTCGCGTACCGCAAATCACGATGACTGGGGCGAGCTGTCGCGGTTACCCTCTATGCCGTGGCCGATGCCCCTTTCCTGTTGCTGTCGATCCGTGGCGAGGATGAGGCCGCTGACGACGAATACCGAGCGATGATGCGGTTCGCCGGTCTCGACGAGCGCAGCTTGCATCGGATCCGGCTGACCCACCAACCGCTGGGAGCTGTCGACCTGTCGAAGTTCTCGGGCATCGTTCTGGGGGGCGGGCCCTATAACGTCAGTGACGAACCCGGCGCCAAATCGCCGACTCAGCAGCGCGTCGAGGCGGAGTTGGCCGATCTAATCGCTGCGGTCCTCGAGCGTGACTTCCCGTTCCTCGGATGTTGTTACGGTGTGGGGACGTTGGGCTCGGCCGTCGGTGCTGTCGTGGATAGGGCTAACCCTGAACCGGTGGGGCCGGTCACCGTCGAGCTCTCCCCGGAAGGGCGTGCTGATCCGCTGTTCGCAGGTCTGCCGGATACTTTCGACGCGTTCGGTGGGCACAAAGAGGCAGCGTCGTCACTTCCGGCCGACGTGGCCAGGCTGGCTAGCTCGGCCGACTGCCCGGTCCAGGCGTTTCGGGTCGGCGCGAACGTGTATGCCACCCAGTTCCATCCCGAACTCGACGTCGAGGGCATTTGTACCCGGATCGATGTCTACAAGAACCACGGCTATTTCGCCCCGGAGACCGCGGAATCTCTCAAAGATGCTGCACGACAACGGATAGTGGAGTATCCGATGAGCATCCTGCGTAGGTTTGCGCAGCGGTACGCCCGGTCTGGCTAGGCTCACGCGGCGGTCCGGGCATTGTCAGCCAGACATTGTCAGGAGTCGGGAAGTTCGAACTGTGCCCGAGCCAACTGGTCGACGAAGGGTGCGAGGCGGCCGCGCAACCGGTTGTGCTCGGGGTCCCCGTCGTACCCTTGGTAGGCGGCGGTGTTCTCGAAGTCGGCAACGATCACGAAATCCCAGTTGCCTTCTCGCAAGCCGGCGTCGCTACCCACCGTGTAGCCCAGCGTTCCTGGGCAGTTCAGATCGCGTAGACCTTGCTGGATCCGCTCCACCTCGGCGGTGTCGTAGCCGGTTTTCAGCTTGGCGAGAACTACATTTCGGATCATTGATCAACCCTAACAGTGCAGCTGGGGCCGCTTTTGCGGAAATACTTGACCCAGTCCAAAAAGCGAAGTAGAACTGATTGAGTGACCTCGGATTATGCGGATGCGCTGCGCGGTGCGGATCTGCGCGTGACGCGTCCGAGAGTGACCGTCCTTGAGGCCGTGCAAGCGCATCCACACTCGGACACCGACACTATTTTCGGTGCCGTGCGAATCGTTTTGCCCGAGGTGTCCCGGCAAGCTGTCTATGACGTGCTGGCGGCACTCACCACGGTCGGCCTCGTGCGAAAGATCCATCCAGCTGGGTCGGTCGCGCGGTACGAGTCGCGGGTCGGTGACAACCATCACCATCTTGTCTGCCGGTCCTGCGGCGCCATCGTCGACGTCGATTGCGCTGTCGGCGACGCTCCCTGCCTAACGCCATCCGACCCGGAAGACAATTTGGACGGGTTCGTTGTCGACGAGGCCGAGGTCGTCTACTGGGGTATGTGCCCCGACTGCACGCCGACGGAGACTTCCCGATCACGATCGTGATATCAGCCCAATGCAGCACCCACGGAAGGAAATGCAGTGCCTGAAGCAACTGAACACCCACCGATCGGCGAAGCCCAGACGGAGCCTGCGCAGAGCGGTTGCCCGATGGTCATGAAGCCGCCGGTGGAGGGTGGCAGCAACCGGGACTGGTGGCCCAATGCAATCAACCTGAAAATCCTGCAGAAGAACCCCGACGTCATCGACCCGAACGGCGAGGGCTTCGACTATCGCGAGGCCGTGCAGACCATTGACTTCGACGAACTGGCCCGTGATTTCGATGAGTTGTTGACGACGCAGCAGGACTGGTGGCCCGCCGACTTCGGCAATTACGGTCCACTGTTCGTCCGGATGTCGTGGCACTCTGCCGGCACCTACCGGGTGCAAGACGGCCGCGGCGGCGGCGGTCGGGGCATGCAACGCTTCGCGCCGGTCAACAGCTGGCCCGACAACGTCGGTTTGGACAAGGCCCGCCGCCTGCTGTGGCCGATCAAGAAGAAGTATGGCAAGAAGCTGTCCTGGTCGGACCTGATCGTCTACGCCGGCAACCGGGCGCAGGAACAGATGGGCTTCAAGACCGCCGGATTCGCGTTCGGCCGTGCGGACTACTGGGAGCCCGAGGAAGACGTCTACTGGGGTGCCGAGGCTGAGTGGCTGGGTACCCGGGAGCGCTACGCCGACTCCAACGGTGACAGAACCAGGCTGGAAGACCCGTTGGCCGCATCCACCATGGGCCTGATTTACGTCAACCCTGAAGGCCCCGACGGGAATCCGGATCCACTTGCCGCCGCCATCGATATCCGCGAAACCTTCGGCCGGATGGCGATGAACGATATCGAGACCGCCGCGCTGATCGTCGGCGGTCACACTTTCGGTAAGACCCACGGCAATGGCGACGCCGACATCCTCGGCCCCGAACCCGAGGCCGCCCCGCTGGAGCAGCTGGGTCTGGGCTGGAGCAACCCGAACGGCACCGGCAACGGCAACGACACCGTCAGCAGTGGCCTGGAGGTGACCTGGACCCATACCCCGACCAAGTGGGACAACAGCTTCCTGGAGATCCTCTACAGCAATGAATGGGAGATGTACCACAGCCCGGCCGGCGCCCAGCAGTGGCGGCCCAAGGACAACGGGTGGGCCAACTCGGTGCCGATGGCCCAGGGCAAGGGCAAGACCCACCCGGCGATGCTGACCACCGACCTGTCACTGCGGGAGGATCCGATCTACGGCAAGATCACCCGCCGCTGGCTGGATCACCCCGAGGAACTGGCCGAGGAGTACGCCAAGGCCTGGTTCAAGCTGCTGCACCGCGACCTGGGTCCCGTCTCGCGCTACCTCGGGCCGCTGGCGCCCAAGGGTACGTGGCTGTGGCAGGACATCGTCCCAGCTGGTAAGCCGCTCGCCGCGGCTGACGTCGCCACCCTGAAGAGTGCGCTCGTCGATTCGGGACTAACTGTGCCGCAACTGGTTTCGACCGCATGGAAGGCGGCGTCGTCATACCGGAGCAGTGACTTGCGCGGCGGTGCCAACGGTGGTCGAATCCGGTTGCAGCCGCAGCTGGGCTGGGAGGCCAACGAGCCCGACGAGTTGGCGCTGGTGATCGGAAAGCTCGAAGAGATCCAGGCCGGCGCCGGGGTCGACGTCTCCTTCGCCGACCTCGTCGTACTGGCCGGCAACGTGGGTGTCGAAAAGGCAGCCAAGGCAGCCGGATACGACATCGAGGTGCCGTTCACTTCGGGCCGTGGCGATGCAACCCAGGAGGAAACCGATGTCGAGTCGTTCTCCTACCTGGAGCCGAGGGCCGACGGCTTCCGCAACCACGTCGGTAAGGGCCTGAACCTGCCCGCCGAGTATCAGCTCATCGACCGGGCCAATCTGCTGAACCTGTCGGCACCGGAGATGACGGTTCTGGTCGGCGGCCTGCGGGCGCTGGAAGTCAACCACGGCGGCACCAAGCTGGGTGTGCTCACCGAGCGGCCGGGGCAACTGACGAACGATTTCTTCGTCAACCTCACCGACATGGGCATCAAGTGGGAGCCCGCGCCCGCCGACGGCACCTACGTCGGCAAGGACTTCGTCAGTGGCGAGCAGAAGTACCTCGCCAGCCGTGTCGACCTGCTATTCGGTTCCAACTCGCAGCTGCGGGCACTGGCCGAGTTCTACGCCGAGGACGACTCCAAGGACAAGTTCGTCAAGGACTTCGTGGCCGCATGGGTCAAGGTGATGGACGCCGACCGCTACGATGTCGACAAGGGGCTCGGGTAGCAGCACAAACTCGAAAAGGGCTGCCCAGTTAGCGTTTTCTAGGCTGGGCACCCCTTTCTGGGTCCGAGATTGGTCGCGGCTCAGATCATTACGGTCTGAGCTCAGTACGGATTGAGCTGGGCACTAATCAGCGGGGCGAGCTTTGCCGCCATGTAGGTGTGTCCGGCATCGGTGGGATGTACGCCGTCTGCGCCGATCAGGTCAGGTTCGCCGACAAACCAGCGTGCGGCGATGGGGTCGAGGAAGGTGGCCCCGGCAAGCTCAGCTTGATAGCCGAGCACATCACGGACCCGCCGGATGGAAGATGGAGGACTGGCAGTCGGCCACGCTGGCCCGATCACGAGGAACTTCGCCGACCGGGCGATCTGGCGGGCCAACTTGAACGTTCTGTACATCGCGACCGACAGCCGAGTCGGGTCGACGGCAATGTCGTTGCGCGAGCCGAAGAACACGACGAGCACATCGGTGGGTTTGACCGCTTGGACGGCAAGATCCTCGAAGACGTTGCCGCGGTTGCCGCGAGCGCTATATCCGGCCGTTCCTTCGGCGGCCACCGTCGGCGTGACCGCGATCCCGTATTGGGCGAGTGCCCGCCACACCTGAGTCGGCCATCCCTTCGTGCCGCTTCCCCCCTCGTCACCTCCGGTGGTGTAGGAGTCACCGATCACCGAGATGCGGTTGACGGCGTAGTCCGTGAGACGCACGTCGTGACGCTGGCCGTCGGGAACCTGCGTGTTGAGGGCGCCGAAGAGCACGGCCACGGAGAGCACCAAAGTCAACAGTCGACTCACTGGACCAGATTAGGGTCGGCATCGCCCCGAACCATGGTCGACTCGCCGCGAATACGATCCGTTATCCAGCGCGGGCGGCGACGCCCGTCAGCATGATCAAGCCGACCACCACAAACTTGGCCGACCAACTCGGCGTCAACGTGATCTCGAATTGCATGGTCGCCCAGGTCCAAGCGGTGTGCACGATCTCGTAAAGCATGTACAGGCTGTGCGAGATGTGACCGAGGTAGACCTTGACACCGGTGGATAGCAGCGCCGGCAGGGCGCCGACGCCGATGTCCAGGGTCAGGACATGCGCAGGCCGGACAGGGCCCTGATCTCTCCAGTGTGCCCACGACTCATTTCGTCTGGATTCTGCGGTGTCGTCGATGCTCGCTGGCCGAGGGGTGGCGTCGAGGAAATAGCACAGATCCGTGTCCCCGGTCACAGCGTCGACCGGTCGCAGATTAGCAGCGGATGCATCCGAATTGTGAGGTTAGACACTCGAAATTGGAATTGGGGTTCGCAATCTGCATGTCATTGAAATAGATTGCAACACAACAGTAATAACAAGAGATAGTATTATCTGAGTTCAGGTAGTCAATCAGCACTGGGCGCAATGGGTTTCGTGACCTAGCTGGAATCAATCTGCGGATTGTGAACGCCATCACAGATAGTGGCGGTTCCAAAAATGCCCTGTTAACGTCCGGTCGCATGTTAGCTCTCGCAACGCTTTTGACGCTTGTCAATCAGGTGTCGGGCACGCCGTACGTCGTAGGTGGCGACTCCCCTGCGGGTACGGACTGCTCGGGCCTCGTATCGTGGGTGACCAATGCCGCGACCGATAGGCCTGTCTACGGAGACAGGTTCCACACGGGCAACATCGAAAACGCGCTGCTTGCCCGAGGCTTCCAGCACGGGTCGGAACCGGATGCGCTAGTAGTGGGCTGGAACGGAGGCCACGCGGCCCTGACGCTCCCCGATGGGACCCCGGTCTCATCAGGAGAGGGCGGCAGCGGCGTGAAGATTGGTGGCGGTGGCGCCTACCAGGGCCAGTTCACCAACCATATGTTTTTACCGTCGCCGGCCGACGTGCCGCCGGTTGCCGACCCGCTGATGGCGCCTCCGATGCCTCCCCCGCCCCTTCCAATGGGTCCCCCACCACCCCCGCCCCGCGCAGACCCCCTGTTACCCCCCGCGCCCGGCGCCGACCCCCTGTTACCCCCCCCCGTCGGCGCAGAACCCCTGTTGCCGCCCCCGCCCCCGCCGCCCCCGGCGGAGACCATCGGGCTTTCGGGTCACGATGTTGCCCCGCCGCCTCCCGGCGCGCCGGTGTGACGGGCGTCTGCGCCCCACTAGGAGCGCGCTAGCGTCTGTTTTGTGATCGTGCTGCTGCCACCGTCGGAGACAAAGCGAATCGGTGGTGATGGACCGACTCTGCGGATGGACGCGTTGAGCTCACCTGTGCTCCGTCCACTGCGCACCAAATTGGTCGACGAGTTGATCGATCTGGCGGCCGACCGGACAGCGAGCAGGCGCGCCTTGGGAATCTCGGCCTCGCAGGACGCCGAGATCGACCGCAACGCGGCCCTGCGCACGGCGCCGACGATGCCCGCCATCTACCGCTACACAGGCGTGCTTTACGACGCCTTGGACGTCGATTCGCTGCGCAGCGTGGCTGCGGGGCGGGCGAGGTCGCGTCTGGCCGTAGTTTCGGCGCTGTTCGGGCTGCTGCGGGCCGATGACCTGATCCCGGCCTACCGGCTGTCGGCGGGCTCCCGATTGCCGGATAGCCCGACGCTCGCCGCCCGCTGGCGGCCGGCGTTGGAGCCGGTGCTGTCGGGGATCGCCGAGCACGATTTGGTCGTCGACCTTCGGTCCGGTTCCTACGCCGCCCTGGGCAAGGTGTCCGGTGCGGTCTCCGTGGAGGTGGTCGCCGAGTATGCCGACGGACGCCGAGCCGTGGTCAGTCACTTCAACAAGGCGCACAAGGGACAGTTGGCCCGCGCTTTGTCGAGTAGCAGATCCGAGCCTGGCGACGCGGCTGGCGTGGCGAGGTTGGCCCGCCGCGCCGGGATGCGGGTCGAACGCCGGGGCGACCATTTAACCGTCGTTGTTCCGGCTTGATCTCGACGTGAAAGTCGCTGCAGGGCAATTGATTCCCAGCAGGCTGTCCACGTAGGCCGGTTGTCCTAAAGCAGCCCGAGCAGTTGCAGGTCGGTGATGTACTTGACGATCACCGGCGATGACACGTGCGGAACATCTTTGGCCGCACCGATTTTGGCGTCCTGCACGGCAGAACTGAACCGGTCGGTCGGGAAGACTGACCCTCGGATCGGTGTGGCCGGCTCTTGGTAGTTGTGCAGCAACGGTAGGAGCGACGCCTGGCGTTGCTTGTCTGGCAGCGCGCGCAGCGCGGTCTCGAATCGCTGCACCCAATCGTGGTAGTCGGAGATGCGCACGACGGCATTTCCGGCGTCGATCAGCCAGTCGACGAACTCGTCGAGTCCGACACCGTCGTCGTGAGGGTTCATCACGTGGTAGGTCGCGAACCCGTCAACTGTCTCGATGCCCAGCGTGGAGACCGCCTCGGCGATGAATTCGACTGGCAGACCGTCGTAATGTGCCCGCTGCCGGTTGCCGTGAGCATCGAGGCTGTAGAACGACCCGGGCGCGATCCCGGTGGCCGCCAAGCTGAACATCATCCGGGTAAACATGTCCGGCACGTTGAGCTGCCCTTGGTAGCTGGTGTCGGCCAGGATCATGCCGCAACGGAAAGCTGCGACCGGCAGGCCGCACAGGTCGTTGGCATCCCGCAGGAGCACCTCGCCGGCCCACTTGCTGTTTCCGTAGCCGTTGGCATAGCTGTCATCGCATGTGCGGGTCGGGCTTATCGCCCGGATATCGGCGTCCTCGGTGAACGCACCGGGTGCAAGCTGATCGCCCACAGCGACGGTGGACAGGTAGGTGACCGGTTTGATCTTCGTGGTCAGCGCGATCCTGATCAGTTCTGCGGTGCCCAGCACGTTGGGACCGAACAGTTGGCTGTAGGGCAGCACATGATTGACCAGCGCAGCAGGATCGACGATCAGATCAACGGTGTCGGCGAGCCGCTGCCAGGTCTGCTGGTTCAGGCCAAGATTCTGCTCGGCCTTGTCGCCGGCGATGACCTCCAGATGATCAGCAGCCAGGTCCCGATAATGGGTCAGCAGCTGCGCATCGCCGCTATCAAAGGTCGCGTCAAGACGGCCTCGCGCATCCTCGTCCGACTTGCCGCGGACCAGACAGATCAGCGTGCCGTCGACAAGGTCCATCCGTTCCAACCATTGCAGGGCCAAATAGCGGCCGAGGAAGCCGGTCGCCCCGGTCAGCAGGACTGTGCGAACTTCGGAGCTTGGGCCGGGTAAGGACTTCGCGGCCAAAAGGGCCTCGGCGTCGAGGAACTTGTCCAGGGTGAGGTCGCAGGCATGCACCTGCACCGCACCTCGGCCATGGATGCTGGCAAACGTCGGCCGCTTGGCCCCGGGCCTGCGCTCAGCTTCGATGTAGTCGGCCAGGGACTGCAGGTCCGAGGTTGGGCTGACGATGACGCCCACCGGAACGTCGACGTCGAAGATGTCGTTCAGCAGATTGGCGAATGTCAACGCCGACAACGAGTCTCCGCCCAGGTCGGTGAAGTGTGCATCAGGTGCCGGTTCGGCGGTCGAGCCGCCCAGCAGCGCGGACACCGCTCGGCGGACGGTCGTAAGGACGGGCTGGTCAGCACCGTTGCGGCGTAGGTCGTCGAGTTCGTTGGCCTGACCTTCGGCCAGATCGGTGTACAGCTGTTCCAGCAGCTGGCCGTAGTGTTGTTTCAGCTTCGGCCGCGCCAACTTGCGGATCCCGGTGAGTAGACCGTTCTCGGGAGTGAACGGTGTGGTCTCGAGTATGAAGTCGCGCGGCACTTCGTAGGACTGCAGGCCAGTGTCTTTCGCGACGCTCTGCAGCGACTCGGCAATGAGCGGTTTCAGCTCTGCCACGTCGTGGGCTTCCAGTGCCTCTTCGGTGGGCACCACCACGGCCAGTAGGTAGGAACGCGCACTGTTGCCATAGACGTAGATCTGCCCGACCAGTGCGATGTCGCCGAATACCGCCTCCAACTTCGCGACCGTGACGAACTCGCCCTGTGCGAGCTTGAGCACGTTGTTACGCCGGTCGAAATACACCAGCTGGTCGGGACCCACCTCGGCCACAACGTCACCGGTCCGGTAGTAGCCGTCGGCGTCGAACACCTCGGCGGTGACCTCTGGCCGCCTGTAGTAGCCGGGGAACATGTGTGCCGTTTTGATGAGCAACTCACCCCGGGGATACGGCCGGTCGGTGTGGAAATACCCCAGATCCGGCACGTCCACCAGCTTGTACAGGCCGGGGGCCACCTGCATGCCGCAGTA
>CAXMSM010000107.1:0-6892 GCA_964195655.1 uncultured Gammaproteobacteria bacterium
CCCGTTTGGAACCGATCCTGTCGTCGACATGACCGCCCACTACCGCGCCGATCGCCGCGACCACGCTCGCGGCGATCCCGAATAGCAGCACGTCGGCCTCAGACACCCCGTAGACGTTGACACCAAGCACTGCACCGAACGTGAAGACACCGGCCAACCCATCGCGGAACACCGCGCTAGCGCCCAGGTAGTAGACGACGTTGCGGTCTCGGTGCCACTGCTCGCGCAACTCGGTCCGCACACGGCGATAGGCGGCGAATACACCGACGCGTTCCCGGGATTCCCCGGGCTTGGCGCCTGGGACCGTGACAAGCAGCGGCAGTGCGAACAGCCCGAACCAGGCCGCGATCAACAGCATGGCCGCCCGCACGTTCTGGCCGTCAGCCACCGGCAAGTCCAGCAGACCGCGCGTGTCCCCGCTGCCGGCGATAAAGCCCAGGTACACCACGAGCAGCGCCAAGACACTGCCGAAGTACCCCAACGCGAGACCCAATCCGGAAATCCGCCCCGAATTCTGCGGAGTGGACAACTGGCGCAGCATTGCGTTGTACGGCACGGTGGCCAGCTCGCTGCACGCGGCGGTGCAGGCGAGCAGCACTAACCCCGGCCACATGTACCGGTGGTCGTCACGGATCAGGCTCATCGAGGCCGTCAGCAACACCACCATCCCGGTCAACACGGCCAGTACCCGACGTCGGCGAGCCGGTGCTTCGACCCAGATCCCGGTCACCGGTGCCAGTAGCGCGACGACCAGCCCGGCCAGGGCGAGCGCACGCCCCAACCAGCTGGCGGGACTGGTGTCCCCGGGCAGGTCATCGCCGACAGTGTTGGTGAGGTAGACGGAGAACACGAATGTCACCACGATCGCGTTCACCGCGGTGGCCCCGAAGTCCCACAACGCCCATGCCAGCACGCGAGAACGTGTCGCGGCGACCATCGACGGCCGGACCGGAGGCGGCAGCTCGCTCATGGATGCCCACGATATAGTCCGGCCCATGCCAGTACCCGCCCCCAGCCCGGATGCCCGGGCTGTCGTCACCGGTGCGTCGCAGAACATCGGCGAGTCGTTGGCCGTCGAGCTCGCTGCCCGCGGCCACAGTCTGATCATCACTGCTCGACGCGAGGATGTGCTGGCCGTGCTAGCCGACCAGCTGCGCGAGCGCTACGGGGTGACGGTGGAGGTGCGGGCCGTCGACCTCGCCGACCCCGCGGGACGCGACGGATTGTGCGAAGAGCTGGCTACCCGAAACATCTCGATCCTGTGCGCGAACGCAGGCACCGCGACGTTCGGAACGGTGGCCTTGCTCGACCCGGCCGATGAACGCAAGCAGGTTGCGCTCAACGTCCTCGGTGTTCACGACCTCGTGCTGGCAGTGTTGCCCGGCATGGTGGCACGCGGAGCCGGCGGAATTTTGATCTCAGGATCAGCAGCCGGTAATTCACCGATTCCAAACAATGCGACCTACGCGGCCACGAAGGCATTCGTCAACACTTTCAGCGAATCCCTGCGCGGCGAGCTGAAATCGGCGGGTGTGCACGTCACGGTGCTGGCCCCGGGACCAGTCCGCACCGAACTACCCAACCCCCAAGAGCAGTCGCTGGTTGAGCGACTGATCCCCGACTTCCTCTGGATCTCCACCGAATACACCGCGAAGGTCTCGCTGGACGGCTTGGAGCGCAACAAGATGCGCGTGGTTCCCGGGGTCACGTCCAAGGCGATGTCGGCGGCCAGCGGATACGCCCCGCGCTCGATCGTCGCGCCTATCGTCGGCGCCGTCTACAAGAAGCTGGGCGGCGACTAGCGCTTGCGCTTGCGTCGGGCGGTGCCGAAGATGCTGCGGGTGATCTCCCGACCGATCACAGTTCCCGCCGAGCGCATCGCGCTCTTGAACGCCGGGTTGTCCATCATCTTGTCCAAGAAGCCCGGTTCCGCAGGAGCAGGCATCGGGGGCACCTCCACTGGCGGCGGCACCGGCACTGGGGGCGGCACTGGCGCCTGCTGCTCGGGAGCAGACTCAGTCACCGAACCAATCTTCTCAGGGGGCGCGAGCTTGGCGAGCAGCCGCTCGTAAGCCGAATCGCGGTCCACGGACTGCCCATACTCGGCCTGCAGCGGGCTGGCCGAGGCCGCCGCAGCGATGGCGTCCGGGCCGACGGTGTCCATCAGCGAGCGCGGCGCACGCATTCTGGTCCACGCCACCGGCGTCGGCGCCCCCCTCTCGGAGAGCACGGTGACCACGGCCTCGCCGATACCCAGCGATGTCAGTGCCGACTCCAGGTCGTAAACCTCAGTTTTCGGGTACGTCCGCACCGTCTTCGACAGCGCCTTCTGGTCATCAGGGGTGAAAGCGCGCAACGCATGCTGGATACGGGCGCCGAGCTGGCTCAGCACTTTGTTGGGCACGTCGGTCGGCAGCCGGGTGCAGAAGAACACGCCGACCCCTTTGGAACGGATCAGCTTGACTGTCTGCTCGACCTGCTGCAGGAACGCCTTGGACGCGTCGGTGAACAACAGGTGGGCCTCATCGAAGAAGAAGACCAGCTTGGGTTTTTCAACGTCACCCACCTCGGGCAGCGTCGTGAACAGGTCGGCGAGCACCCACATCAGGAAAGTGGAGAACATCACTGGCCGGGCACCCTGATTTCCGAGCTCGAGCAGTGTGATGATGCCCCGTCCCGACGCATCGAGGCGCATCAGGTCCGCGGGCTCAAGCTCGGGTTCGCCGAAAAACGTATCGGCACCTTCAGCCTCGAGGTTGACCAGCGCGCGCAGGATCACCCCGGCGGTCCTAGTGGAGACGGCCCCGAGCGCCTTGAGCTGCGGCTTGCCCTCATCGCTGGTCAGGTACTGGATTACCGAGCGCAGATCCTTCAGGTCCAGCAACGGCAACCCCTGCTGGTCTGCCCAGTGGAAGATCAAACCAAGCGTGGATTCCTGAGTTTTGTTGAGTCCCAACACCTTCGATAGCAAGATCGGCCCGAAGCTGGTAATCGTCGCGCGGACCGGCACCCCTAAACCAGAAGTGCCAAGCGACAGGAATTCCACCGGATACGCCGTCGGCGCCCACGTGTCGCCGGTGTCGGCGGAGCGTTGGGTGATCTTGTCCCCCGCCTCGCCCGGCCTGGAAAGACCGGACAAGTCGCCCTTGACGTCGGCCATCAGCACCGGCACGCCGGCTGCGGACAGTTGCTCGGCAAGCACCTGTAGCGACTTCGTCTTCCCGGTGCCCGTCGCGCCGGCGACCAACCCGTGCCGATTGATCATCGCCAGCGGAATGCGCACCTGCGCAGCCGGATCGCACACCCCCTCGACAACCACAGAGCCCAGTTCCAGTGCGGCACCGTCAGCGCTGTAACCTGCGGCGATCTGCTGTGCGGGGGAAGCTGTGGGCTCCGAACTCATGCGTCGCACCCTACTGGGCAGCAACGCCGGTAAATGGGTCTAGGCCTCCTCGGGGCTCCGTGGAGCCTACTGTTGAGCGCTGTGCGAGACGAACTGGTGTGGATCGACTGCGAAATGACCGGCCTGGACCTCAAGTCCGACCTGCTCATCGAAATCGCGGTACTGGTGACCGACTCTGAGCTCAACATCCTCGGCGATGGCCTCGACGTGGTCATCCACGCCGGCGACGATGCGTTGTCGTCCATGGTCGATGTCGTGGCACACATGCATGCGAAGTCAGGCCTCACCGAGGAGGTACGCGCGTCGACCATCGATGTGGCCACCGCGGAGTCGCTGGTACTGGACTACATCCGTACGCACATCCCGCAGGCCAAGACCGCGCCTCTGGCCGGCAATTCCATCGCAACCGACCGCGGGTTCATCGCCCGGGACATGCCCCGGCTCGATGATTACCTGCACTACCGGATGATCGACGTGAGCTCGATCAAGGAGCTGTGTCGCCGCTGGTATCCGCGGATCTACTTCGGTCAGCCCGCGAAAGGACTCGCCCATCGCGCGCTGGCGGACATTCACGAGTCGATCCGTGAGTTGCGTTACTACCGCGAGACCGCCTTCGTGGCGCCACCGGGCCCCTCGACCGGCGACATCGCAGCCATCGCCGCAGAAATCGTGCCACCGACGACATCCACCACCGGGAGTGAGCAGAAAAATTCGGCTCCCGAGGGGTCCAGCGGCTAGTATCGACGACGCCGCGTCAGCGGCGATGGTGGCTGTAGTTCAGCTGGTAGAGCACCAGGTTGTGATCCTGGAAGTCGCGGGTTCGAGCCCCGTCAGCCACCCCACAGCCAAAGCGCCGCCCACTTAAGTGGGCGGCGCTTTGGTCGCTGAGATGATTGTCACGTTATCCGACGTTGGCGTTGCCGGCTTTCCACTGTGACCACGGGATGTTCCAGTCACCGAGACCGTCGGCGCCGGGAAGCGTAGATCCGACCGTGTTGACGATTTCGACGACGTCACCTCGCTTGGAGTTGTTGTAGAACCACTGGCCATTGCTGGTGCTGACGTTGATACAACCGTGGCTGACATTGCTGTAGCCCTGGCTGCCCACTGACCAGGGCGCACCGTGGACGTAGATTCCGCTGTAGGAAATCTGAGTGGCCCAGTCGACCTCGGTGCGATACCCGTTGGGCGAGTTCACCGGCACCCCGTAAGTCGAGGAGTCCATCACCATCTCGGCCCGACGATCGCCGACGATGTAGGCGCCATTGTCGGTCGGGGTGCTGTTCTTGCCCATCGACACCGGCATGCTTCTGATGATCTCGCCATTGCGACGCACCGTCAGCGTCTTGGTGTTGTCATCGACGGTGGAAATCACCGCGTCGCCGATAGTGAAGCGCGTCGAGACGTTGTCCTGCCCGAACAGCCCGTCGCCCATATCCACGCCGTAGGCGTTGACCGCCACGTCCACCGTCGTCCCCGGCTTCCAATATTCGGCTGGGCGCCAACGGACTTCGCGATTGCTCAGCCAGTAGAAGGCGCCATCAACGGGCGGTTCGGTCTTGACGGTGATGGCGCGCTGCGCGGCGAGCCGGTTGGGGATGTTCTCGTCGAATTGAATCGCCACGGGCTGCCCGACACCGACGACCTCGCCTTCGTTGGGCAGCACATATGCCATCGTGAGGTTCTCCGGCGAGTGCGTCTCGAACGTCATCTGCCGGCTGGTCGCGCCGCCGAGACCAAGCGACTGCGCGGTCAGGGTGTAGCGCTTGTTGTAGCCGAGCGGCTCCGCGGTCTCCCACGTCAGACCGTCTTTGGACAGCTCGCCCGACACCGACTTCCCGGCTTCGTTGACCATCGTGACCGCACCCAGAACACCCAACTCGGCGGTGACGGTGACAGGCGAGTCGACGCTCACACCTACCGCGCCATCCTGTACTGACGAGGCGAGCTTCGGTACCAGCAGATCCCCGAACGGCGTGCCCTTATCGATGATCACCTGGGGCTGAGCCTGTTCGGAGCTCCCGCCGCACGCCGCCAGGGCCACCGCAAGCGCGGGAACCAGCGCGGCGGCCACCAGCCGGCCGCGGTTACGTCTCACTCGACTCACCGCGTTTACCTGCCACATAGTTCGCTCCAAAATAGTTCGCTCCAAATCACAGACAGCATTGCCCGACGCACAATTCGTTGGCGCCCAGTCTACGGCCAATTTCAAGTGGTGCAGCGACAGCTTTCAAGTGGTGCAGCGACAGCATCGTCGTTCCTGGAACCGCCCCGAGGTGACGATTTCTCACTGCGCCGACGGGCCTGTTATCCTCTCACACGCGCGCCGTTAGCTCAGTTGGTAGAGCAGCTGACTCTTAATCAGCGGGTCCGGGGTTCGAAACCCTGACGGCGCACCACCCGAAGGCCCAGGTGAATCCGAGTATGCCGGCCCTCCGGCACCAGATGGAGGCCGAATGACCCGACTACTCCTTGCCATCGCAGCGGCGGCGGCCGCAATCGCACTGGGCCGCCGAGATCAGCTCCGCCGCCAGACGGGCCGCAAATCCGTCATGGACACTTTTACCCTGACTCCTCGGGACCAACCGAAGCGCGACCGCGATGACGATGGTGAAGCCAGCGAAAGCTGACCCTGCGCCCGCATTCCCAAGGCAGCCGCAAGGGGCCGCAAACGGTTAATCCGCGCATCCGGGTTTCGAAACCCGGATGCGCGGACCAAACCTAGACAGTCAGCCGAGACGCTCCGTCAGCTTTACACCCCGATGACGAGCTCTTCCTCGGTGGGAGCCTTCCTCAAGCGACGGTGGGCAGGTCGAGCAGGGCGTCCGAGACATTGATGAAGCCCCACTGAGTGGCGTCGGCGTACACCGAAGTCGCTCCGACAATCTGCAGGGTGAAGGTGTCGCCGGGCGCCATGGTGTAGGCGATCGACTCCAAATCAACCTCGACCGTGTGGGTTTGGCCGTCTAGCACCACGGGCACCGGTGTGATGATGTTTCCGAGAACCAGCGTGGGATCGTCGGTTTGATCGTCGAGCAGCTGGGCATAGACGTGGTGGCTGGTGCCAAAACCGGAGTAGGTCAAGGTCAACTTGGGAGAGCCGACGACCTGCTTGGTGACATCTGCTGGCCCCACAATATCGATATTGATCGCATCCCTGGCTTCGGCGGCAAGCGCCGGCGACACCAGCAATCCCTCGGTCCCTACCACCTTGACGGCCTCAAGCTGCGGACCGGACCCGCCGCAGCAGAGCGGCTGCAGGACTAGGGACCCGCCGCCACCGCCCCTCTCCAGCGGAACACCGTAGAACGTGGGATCCGAGGGCAGCTTGTCCGACTTTTGGAGGTCATTGTTCTGGTCGTACCACTGGAACCGCGGGACGCCGGTATCCCCAGTCAAAGGCGGCGGGCCAGCATCGAGCAGAACGATAAAGGTCAGCCAAGTCAAGGTATCTTTGACGATATTCTCGAACTGATCCTTGGCCTGATC
>CAXMSM010000108.1:0-10602 GCA_964195655.1 uncultured Gammaproteobacteria bacterium
CGGCAGCGTCGTGCCCTCGCTCGATTACCGGATGCGATCGCCGGTGGAGAGCCAATACGACACCTACCAGTTCATCTCCCCCTACGACAGCATCGCCGATTGGCCCGACCGGCCCGATAACTGGATGTCCGTCGCCAACGCGATTGTGGGGTTGTTCACCGGTCACACCGCAGTCGCGTTCACCGAACCGAACAATGTGCCGCCGCAGAATATCCGAACAACTGTCAATTCCAGGGGCGCCAAGACGACGACGTACTTTGTTCCCGAGGAACACCTCCCGTTGGTCCTGCCCTTCAAGTATCTCGGGGTGCCGAAAGAGACGCTAATAGAGCTCGACGCGGTGCTGAAGCCTTACGTCGATGCGGGCTACTCACGAAACGACGACCCGGCGACCGCGCCGATCACAGTGGACCCGGTGAACGGCTATGACCCCGCTGAGGTCACTGCACCCACCACCGCGGCTGACTTCGGTGTTGCCGCCGAGCCGGTTGCAGAGCTTTCGGAGCTCCTGGCCAATCTTGACGTGTTGAGCAGGCAACTTCTGCCCTGACGGTCGCTACAGACCGGCGAACCCCACCCCGAGCAACACGCAGCCGACCAGGGCCAGCAAGATCGACGCCCCGCGGCGGCCCTGTAGCCGCAGCCAGCCATACAGTGCCGCCAGCGTCACGCGGGTGCGATCGGGGGCCACCACGTAGCAGAGCAGAGGAATCTCCACCAGGGCGAACGCCACCACGTTGAACAGCATCAGGGCGCTGAATTGGGTAGCGGCGGCCGCGCCGGAAGCGACGATGAGGGCCAGTGCAGCGACGTAGTCGACGGACGGTAGCGCGGTGCCGAGGCCCGCGGCGCCCGCTGTCCACAGTGAACGGCCTTCGAGCAGCTGCCGGGTGCGCGCCGCGAGCGGTCCCCGTATTCGACCCGGCGGCCGGTCGCCGCGTCTACCTCCCCACACACCTGTGGCCACTAAGGCGGCGTTGGCCAGCACTATCGCGCCGACCACGATCTGCACCCTGGGCAGGGTGAACTGGGCCGACCCCAGGGCGGGCCGCAGGACGAACAGCACGATCATCCCAACCGCGGTGCCCATCGCGAAGCCGCCGGCGAGGAAAGCGAGTAGTTGCGCGCCCGGCCGGGGTCGGTTGATCATCAGGACTGCCATCCCGATCCTGAACGGCTCCAGGCTGGCCGCAACGGCCATCAGCAGGAGCGTGATCCACATGACGAGTTTGGTTGCCGTCGTCCGCCTAGGCGTCGAGCCGGACCAGTTCATTCTGTGTATAGGCGGTGAATGTGGATGAGACGTCGTTGGGTTGCACGCCAACACATTCCCGCAGCCCAACACATTCCGACAGCAGGGACGGCGCTGACGAGTTGGGCATGGGCGCTACGTTACCGTCCGTAGCCGGCCGTTTGCGACACCAGAAACCGGCCTTGCGGTCACGCCGATAGCGCTCCCGGGTTTGGCAGCCGCCGGCGGAGACGTGTGATGATGGAGGCGATGAGCGGTTCAGGGACCAATTCGGGGATCCACCTCAGTGCGGCGGCCCTTCGGGAGGCGTTCGGGCACTTCCCTGCCGGCGTGATTGCGATCGCAGCGGAGATCGACGGCACTCGCATCGGCCTGACGGCCAGCACATTCGTCCCGGTTTCCCTGGACCCGCCGTTGGTGTCGTTTTGCGTGCAGAACACGTCGACTACGTGGCCCCAGCTCAAGAACGTTCCCCACCTTGGCATCAGCGTCCTCGGTGAGTCACATGACCAAGCGGCGCGCACCCTGGCCGCCAAGACGGGCGACCGGTTCGCAGGTCTGGAGACTGCATCGACTGAGCGCGGCGCGGTGTTCGTCCATGGGACTACCGTGTGGTTGGAAAGTGCCATCGAACAGTCGATCCCGGCGGGGGATCACACCATCGTGATTCTGCGGGTCAGCGACATCGCGGTACATCCGGAGGTGCCGCCCATCGTGTTCCACCGCAGCACCTTCCGCAGGCTTGGCGCCTGAGGCTGGCAGAGGTGTCCGGGACTATGGCCGGCTGGCGATCTCCTCGCGGTAGCCGCCGATGCGTCGGTCCAGTTCGTCGGCATCGGCGTTGCGGCCCTCTGTGCGGGCCAGCTCGGCGCGGGTGCTGAGTTCGCGGATCGCTCTGCGAATGTCGTTCACACTTTGGAGCTCTCGAATCGACATTGGTGCCGCCTTTCTCCGGTAATTGGCTGCTTCCCGCAGCGTACCCCCGCAGAACCCATCTGTACTGTGGTCTGACCGTTGACCGACTCAACCCGGTTAGGCTCGCATCTCGTACGCGCCGTCGTAGCCCTTCACCTGCTCCCAGACCCGGTCGAAGCGTGCTGAGTCTGCAACCGGCTTGCGCACGGCGGACAGCGCCCACGCCTGCTGTGCGGGTGTGGAGCTTGGCTTGCTGTGCAGCGCGATGGCGTACGCGGAGAAGTCGCGAACCTGGATATCGAAGATCTGGTCCACAAGATCGTGATCGAGGCCGGTCAGCTCGGCCTGCTCGAGGATCAACTGGCCGTACACCACAAGGGAGAACAGGTGCCCGATGACGAGGACGAAGTCGAGGTCTCGCTGCTGATCGGCGTCGGGGGCCGCGGTGGTCAGCAGTTCCTTCAGCGCCAGTACCTGTTCGTAGAAGCGGGCAACGTTCGCAACGCCCGAATTCTTCTCGTAGACCGGGGCCCAGTCTGCGAACTGCACTTTCGAGGCTCCGCGGGCCGGGCCCTGCGACCAGAAGAACACGTCGTCTGCGGGGTCATTGCGGGTGCCGATCTCCGGGTAGTCAGCGGGATTGAACATGTAGTTCGGCATGAACTTCAGGATCTGCGCCACGTTGACGTGCACCGTGCCTTCCAGCCGGGGCAGCGCCCCGATAAGGCGTGCGACCTCGCAGAAGTAGGTGTTCTTCTCGAAGCCTTTGGCGGCCAGCACGTCCCACAGCAGGGTGACCACCTTCTCGCCCTCGGAGGTCACCTTGGACTTAGTCACTGGATTGAATAGCAGGTAGCGACGGTCCTCAAGGCTGGCACTGCGGAAGTAGTCGATCGCTCGGTCACTGAACGCCTTCATTGCGATCAACCTGGTGTAGGCGTCGACGAAGCTGGCGCGCACGTGCGGAAAATCAGTGACCGGGTTGCCGTACAGGATGCGATTATTCGCGTGCGTGATTGCTTCGTAGAACGCGTGTTCACACATGCCGATCGAACCACTGCACAGGTTGAACTTGCCGACGTTGACGGTGTTGAGGGCGGCCGAGAACGCATCAGGACCGGTACAGAGAATGTCCTCTTCGTGCACCGGGTAGTCGTGGAGCGCGAAATTGCTCACGAACATCTGGCCGTGCACCACGTTGCCGAGCAGCTCGTAGTTCGCGTGTTCGCTGTCGGCGACAAACCAAACATAACCGTCGGCGCCCTCGACGTCGGTGCGGCGGGAGAACACCGACACCATGCCCGCCACGTTGCCGTTTCCGATGTAGTACTTCTCGCCGGACGCACGAAACACAACGCCGTCGTCATCGCCGTCGGCTGCAGGGGTCAGCAGCATGTCGGTGTTGTAGATGTCGGCACCGTGTTCACGCTCGGACAGGGCAAACGCCATGACGCCGCCCGCTTCGAGCTGTGCCGCCGCCCGCTCCTTGGCCTTGATGTTGTCGCTCTGCCAGATCGGCCCGAGGCCCAGGATCGTGACTTGCTCGGCGTACCAGTAGGCCAGCCCGTAGAAACCGAGAATCTCGCTCAGCACGGCGTTGCGCGAGGTGTCCCAGCGCTTGTTGGCGTCGCCTTCGGCGAACTCCGACGGGGTGAGGAAGGTGGCGAACAGTCGCTCCTGCTTGACGAAGTCCAGGAAGTCGGTGACCCATGTCGCTTCAAGATCGTCGCGGAGCAGTCTTTGTTTCCCGCGCTCCTCGAACCACTCGATCAGGGCGCGTAGCTGGCGCCGGGATTCTGGGTCGAGCCTCTGCGGGTCGAAGCGGTTCGGGTTGAGCAACAGTCCGCTTGAGGTCGGCATGGTTGGCAAGATGTGGCCTTTCATCGATACGGGTCTGGTGTCGAACCTAGCGCGTGGACCGGCATGCAACGCAGTCCGCCAACATTGCTGGTGGCTTCTTGGGGGCCGTCTGCGCGGCGGGCCACTTTCAGGTCGAGGAAGTACGGCAACCGATCTGGCTGGCAAGGGCCTCAGGCATGCACGTTGCGCACGCCTACGGCGTTGCGAAGACCTGAGCAGTTCACGCAGCCCACGCAGCCGATGCAGTCCGAGCACCCGACGCAGCCCACACACGCCTGGCATTTCGTGCAGGCTATGCACCCCAGACAGGCGGCGCACCCCCGGCAGGCCACGCAGAACATCGTGAGGATGCTTCCGGCGATGGCGGCGCTTGCGGTGGTGGCGATCGAACCGGCGACACCGGCGCTCTCGATCGTCGCGACAGAACCTACGACGCCGCGCTCAGGTTCCATCAGCATTTGTCGACCTTCGCGCACGACCACTAACTCCTGCGGAAAAGTTTGTTGCCCAGCCAGACGACCGGGTCGTATTTTCGGTCGGCCGCGCGTTCCTTCATCGGGATCAGCGCGTTGTCGGTGATCTTGATGTGCTCGGGACACACCTCGGTGCAGCACTTGGTGATGTTGCACAATCCGAGGCCGTTGTCATCCTGGGCCTGCTCGGGACGGCGTTCCACGGTGTCCAGTGGGTGCATGTCCAGTTCGCTCTGACGCATCAGGAAGCGCGGGCCGGCGTAGGCCGTTTTGTTGTCTTCGTGGTCACGGACGACATGGCAGACGTCCTGGCACAAGAAGCACTCGATGCACTTGCGGAACTCCTGGGACCGGTTGACGTCCTCCTGCTGCATTCGGTATTCACCGGGCTGGAGGCCCTTCGGCGGCGTGAACGACGGGATCTCGCGGGCCTTCTCGTAGTTGAAAGATACGTCGGTGACCAGGTCGCGTATCACGGGGAACGTGCGCAGGGGCGTTACGGTGACGGTCTCGTCCTCGTCGAATGTTGACATGCGCGTCATGCACATCAGCCGGGGCTTGCCGTTGATCTCCGCCGAGCAGGATCCGCACTTGCCCGCCTTGCAGTTCCAGCGCACGGCCAGATCCGGAGTCTGGGTTGCCTGCAGCCGGTGGATGATGTCGAGCACCACTTCGCCGTCGTTGACCGCGACGGTGAAGTCCTGCAGCCCGCCGCCGGAGTCGTCGCCGCGCCAGACCCGCAGGCTCGCGTCATATGAACCGGTGGACCCTGCCATGTTCAGTCCTTCCGTTCTGGGTGCTCGGCCAGTTCGCCGTCGGTGTAGTACTTCTCGAGTTCGGAGAGTTCGAAGACCTCTAGCAAGTCCGGTCGCATCGGCAGTTGCGGTTCTGGGACGACGGTGACGCCGGGGACCATTGCTTCGCTGGTCGCGGCGTCAGTGGTCTTACACACCAGCAGTGTGTTACGCCAGTTGGCGTCCATCGCAGGGTGGTCGTCGCGGGTGTGTCCGCCGCGGCTCTCGGTGCGCTGGAGCGCAGCCTTGGCCACGCACTCGCTGACGAGCAGCATGTTGCGCATGTCGATCGCCAGGTGCCAGCCCGGGTTGTAGACTCGACCTCCCTGCACGGCGACGTTCTGCAGGCGGCCCCTGAGCTCACCCAGCTTTGCCAACGCCTCCTCGATCTCACCTTCCTTGCGGATGATCCCGACCAGGTCGTTCATCGACTGCTGAAGTTCAGCGTGCAGCGTGTAGGGGTTCTCCGGATTCTCGTGTGCTTCGTACGGTGCCAGCGCCATCTTGGTGGCCTCGTCGAGAGTCTCCTGGGAAACCCTCGGCCGGTCGGATATCGCCCGCACATAGTCCGACGCACCAAGGCCGGCGCGGCGGCCGAACACCAGCAAGTCGGACAAAGAGTTGCCGCCCAGGCGGTTGCTGCCGTGCATCCCGCCCGCGCACTCACCCGCCGCGAACAGTCCGGGAGTCGCGGCGCCGCCGGTGTCGGGGTCGACTTCGATGCCGCCCATCACGTAGTGGCAGGTCGGGCCGACCTCCATCTCGTCCTTGGTGATGTCGACCTCGGCGAGCTCGATGAACTGGTGATACATCGACGGCAGTCGACGCTTGATCTCCTCGGTAGGCATGCGGGATGCGATATCGAGGTAGACCCCGCCGTGCGGGGTGCCGCGTCCTGCTTTGACCTCGGCGACGATGGCCCGGGCCACTTCGTCGCGGGGCAGCAGGTCAGGAGTGCGGCGGGCCGAGTCGTTGTCCTTGAGCCATTGGTCGGCTTCCTCCGCGGTCTCGGCGTACTGCCCCTTGAACACGGCGGGGATGTAGTCGAACATGAACCGCTTACCCTCGGAGTTCTTCAGCACTCCGCCGTCGCCGCGCACGCCCTCGGTGACGAGGATGCCCTTGACCGACAGTGGCCAGACCATGCCGGTCGGGTGGAACTGGATGAACTCCATATTGATCAGGTTTGCGCCCGCCCGCAGTGCCAGGGCGTGGCCGTCGCCGGTGTACTCCCAGGAGTTGGACGACACCTTGAACGACTTGCCGATGCCTCCGGTCGCCAACACCACCGCGGGTGCCTCGAACAGGATGAAGTTGCCGGTCTCACGCCAGTAGGCGAAGGCGCCCGCGATCCGGTCGCCCTCTTTGATCAGGTCGGTGACCGAGCATTCGTGGAAGACCTTGATCCGGGCCTCGTAGTCGCCGAATTCCTTCTTGTCCTCCTGCTGCAGCGAGACGATCTTCTGCTGCAGCGTCCGGATGATCTCCAATCCGGTGCGGTCGCCGACGTGGGCGAGGCGCGGATAGGTGTGCCCGCCGAAATTGCGCTGGCTGATCTTGCCGTCCTTGGTGCGGTCGAACAGTGCCCCGTAGGTCTCCAGCTCCCACACTCGGTCCGGGGCCTCCTGCGCATGCAGTTCGGCCATCCGCCAGTTGTTCAGGAACTTGCCACCGCGCATGGTGTCACCGAAGTGCACCTGCCAAGAGTCCTTGCTATTGACGTTGCGCATGGCCGCAGCGCAACCGCCCTCGGCCATCACGGTGTGCGCCTTGCCGAACAGCGATTTGGTCACCACCGCGACGCGCAGGCCGCGCTCGCGTGCCTCGATCACCGCGCGCAGACCCGCACCGCCGGCACCGATCACGACGACGTCGTAGGAGTGCCGTTCTAATTCAGCCATCGATCCTCGCTTGTCCACTCGGGCGGTTTCATTAGCGGTCGAAATGTTGTCAGCCAATGAATCTCAAGTCAGAAATGGTGCCGCTGGCCACCAGCATGATGTAGAAGTCCGTCAACATCAGAGTGCCCAGGGTGATCCAGGCGTACTGCTTGTGCCGCGTGTTCAGCTTGCTAATTTGTGTCCACATCCAATACCGCACAGGGTGTTTAGAGAAATGCTTGAGTTTGCCGCCAACGGCGTGCCTGCAGGAGTGGCAGGACACCGTGTAGACCCAGAGCATCACGACGTTCCCGACGAGGATCACGTTGCCCAAACCGAACCCAAAGCCGGACGGCGAGTGAAAGGCCTTGATCGCGTCGTAGGTGTTGATCACCGAGATGATCGCGGCGATATAGAAGAAGTAGCGGTGGGTGTTCTGGATGATCAACGGCAACCGGGTCTCGCCGGTGTATTTGGCGTGCGGCTCGGCGACCGCGCAGGCGGTGGGGGACTGCCAGACCGTGCGGTAGTACGCGCCGCGGTAGTAATAGCAGGTCAGCCTGAATAGCAGCAGGAAGGGCAGGGTCACCGCCGCATAGGGGAGCCACCATAAGTCGGGCAGGAACTGGCCGAAGTGGCTCGCCTCGGGGATGCATCCGGACTGCGTAGCCTCGTTCCACTTGACGACACACGGGGAGTAGAACGGCGTCAGGTAGTGGTATTCGGCGACGAAATAGTTGTTCTGCAGGAATGCCCGCACCGTCGCGTAGATCACGAACGCGGCGAACCCCAGGTCGATGAGGATGGGCGACTTCAGCCAGTTGTCAGTGCGCAGTGTGCGTTGCGAAATCTGCGCGCGGCCAGGCGAAAAGACGCCGGTCGCTTTGCGGTCGGCGGTGGGTGCGCTCAACAGTTGCCTTTCTATGCGGTTGTAGCCCGGGTTCGCGTCCCGTCGATCACGGCACGCTGGCGCTCATCGCGTCCCGCCGAGACCTTCGTCATCCACGCCGCGCCAGAAATCCGTATCGTACTGGGTGTCTGGAATCGCAATGCGCTCGCCGACGGGCTGGTGGCCGCTGACGCCCCGGGTGAGTTCGAGTTCTTCCGCGTCGATATCGAGTCGGTCGATATCGTTGAAGATGCGTTCGGCGTCGTTGACGATGCGACGGGTAGCTGGGCTGTTCCCGTATTGCGACGCAATCGACGTCACGCATCGCCGCAGGCTCCCGATCAATTCGTGGAGCTCGGCGAGCTCGGTGGTGCTGGACATTTGACCTCCTTGGGCTGAAGTCACGGATCACAGTACGCAATTGATGCTAGTCACAACACCAAAGCAATGGTGAGACAGATCACGTTGAGGAATGGGGGAAGCCCATGCCTGGCACTGAGCTGGAGGATCGTGCGGAGGCGCTGCTGGCCCTGCATCAGAGCGTTGCCGCACCTCGCTGAGCTAGCGACGGCTCGCTTCATGCCGGCGCGTATGCCAAGTAGAACTTGCGTCAACCGCACTCATGTCCCGCCAGGGCATTCGCCGTGGGAGAAAGGGTTCACAGGGCGATTCCGACGCTTGTGAGGACACCGTGACGGGCGCTTCACACGAGGCGACACGGAGGCAATATCGGCTCCCTAGCGTGTCCGCCATGGCGCCAACTTCGCATGTAGTGGTCGTCGGCCACGGAATGGTCGGCCATCGATTCGTCGAGGCCTTACGGTCGCGCGATGCCGATGGCAACTGGAAGGTGACGGTCTTCGCCGAGGAGGCCGATGCGGCATACGACCGCGTCGGCCTCACCGGCTACACCGAACACTGGGACCGTGCCAGGATGGCGTTACCCGGCAACGACTACCTCGACGATTCTCTGGTCGACGTTCGACTGGGGGCGCGGGTGACCGCCCTCGACCCCGCGTCCAAAGCGGTCACCACGGCAGACGGTGGGCGCCTCGGTTATGACGCGCTGGTGCTGGCGACCGGCTCATACGCTTTTGTGCCGCCGGTGCCCGGACGCGACCTACCCCAATGTCATGTGTATCGCACACTGGATGACCTCGACGCGATCCGAGCCAGCGCATTGCGAGCCCACGACGCCGGCCAGGCGCCGGTCGGCGTCGTGATCGGCGGCGGGCTACTCGGCCTAGAGGCCGCGAACGCCATTCAGGCATTCGGTCTGCAACCGCACGTCGTTGAGATGGCGCCTCGGCTGATGGCGCATCAGCTCGACGAAGCAGGTGGCGCATTGCTGAGCAGAATGGTCACCGAGTTGGGCATCACCGTGCATACCGGTGTTGGGACCAGCTCGATCCAGCCGGCACAACGTAATCGGCCTGTCCGGCGTTCCGCCGAGGACGACTCTGTGCGGGTGACGCTGAGCGACGGAACATTCATCGACGCCGGTCTGGTTGTCTTCGCAGCGGGTGTGCGGCCACGCGACGAGCTGGCCCGCGACGCGGGGCTTGAGATCGCCGACCGAGGTGGCGTTCTCACCGACCTATCGTGTGTCACGAGTGATTCCAGTGTCCACGCAGTCGGTGAGGTCGCCGCGATCGAGGGGCGTTGCTACGGCCTCGTCGGCCCGGGATACACCAGCGCTGAAGTGGTGGCGGATCGGCTGTTGGGGGGTGCCGCGGACTTCCCCGAGGCCGATATGTCGACCAAACTCAAGCTTCTCGGTGTGGACGTGGCCAGCTTCGGTGACGCGATGGGAGCCACTCCGGACTGCCTGGAGGTGGTGGTCAACGACGCGGTCAATCAGACCTACGCCAAGCTGGTGCTCTCTGATGACGCCAAGACACTGCTCGGCGGCGTCCTAGTCGGCGATGCGTCCGCTTACGGCCTATTGCGCCCGATGATCGGGGAGCAACTTCCGGGCGATCCGTTCGCGCTCATCGCCCCGGCCGGACCAGGTGGCGGCGGGGCGGGGCTCGGTGTCGGCGCGCTGCCCGCGGGCGCGCAGATCTGCTCCTGCAACAACGTGACCAAGGGCGATCTGATCGAGGCCATCGGGTCCGGCTGCTGTGATGTCCCGGATCTGAAGAAATGCACGCTGGCTGGTACCTCGTGCGGCTCATGCGTGCCGCTGCTCAAGCAGCTGCTGGAAGTAGAGGGCGTAGAGCAGTCAAAGGCATTGTGTGAACACTTCACCCAGTCGCGCGCCGAGCTGTTCGAGATCGTCTCCGCCACCGAGATGCGGACGTTCTCGGCGCTGATCGAAAGATTCGGTACTGGAAGAGGTTGCGACATCTGCAAACCCGTGGTGGCGTCGATTCTCGCCTCGACGAGTTCAGATCACATCCTCGAGGGTGAGCAGGCTTCGCTGCAGGATTCCAACGACCACTTCCTGGCCAACATCCAAAAGAACGGCAGCTACTCGGTGGTGCCCCGGGTGCCCGGCGGCGACATCAGCCCCGAACACCTGATCCTGATCGGCGAG
>CAXMSM010000109.1:0-8694 GCA_964195655.1 uncultured Gammaproteobacteria bacterium
GTACTGCGGAAACTTCTGGATCGCATCGTCGTAAGCATCCTCGCGGTTCAAGAAACGAACCGAACGGACATCATCCCGAGCCTCGATCTGCGACCGCAGCGCCATACAAGGGTCGGCATCACAAGTCGGGTCGCTGGCCGACACGTCGTTGGTCAGGAAGACCTGGCTCTCCACCCTGTCGAGGTAGATGGCACGTGACTGGTCGGCCAGACGGACCACCAGCATTCCGCCACCGAACAGGCCGATGGAGATCGCGGTGGTGAGGATCATCGCGACCGTCATGGTCACGTTGCGGCGAAGCCCGGTCAGAACTTCGTTGACGAGAAAGCCGAAGCGCACTTAGCGATCCATTCCGTAGACGCCACGCTGTTCGTCGCGAACCAGCCGGCCGAGTTCGAGTTCGACGACACGCTGACGCATCGAGTCGACGATGTGATGGTCATGGGTGGCCATCAGCACTGTGGTGCCCGTGCGATTGATCCGCTCGAGCAGGTCCATGATGTCTTTGCTGGTCTCTGGGTCGAGGTTGCCCGTCGGCTCATCGGCCAACAGCACCAGCGGCCGGTTGACGAACGCGCGGGCGATGGCGACGCGCTGCTGCTCGCCGCCGGACAGTTCGGCGGGCAAGCGGTTGGCCTTGCCGGACAGCCCCACCATCTCCAGAACTTCAGGCACCACCCGGTTGATCGCGTCGCCGCGTTTACCGATCACTTCAAGTGCGAAGGCCACGTTCTCGAACACCGACTTCTGCTGGAGGAGACGGAAATCCTGGAACACGCAGCCCAACACCTGACGCAGGCCGGGGACGTGTCGGCCGGACAGCTTGTTGACATGAAACTTGGAAACCCTGATGTCGCCCGACGACGGCTGGTCTTCGGCCAGCAGTAACCGCATGAACGTGGACTTGCCTGACCCCGACGGTCCGATGAGAAAGACGAACTCGCCCTTGTCGATCTTGACCGAGACGTTGTCGAGCGCTGGACGTGCCGACGACTTGTACTGCTTAGACACGCTGTCGAGGGTGATCATCACGGCACGCCAGTGTAGCGGGACCACATGGACTTAACGCAGCACTACACGCCAACTACCGCGACGGCGCGGTAGTTGGCGTCACCGGACGCGCCGACGTGGTGGCGGGGGTGGACGTCTTCGACGGTGCCCGCGCGCTGGTCTGAGGGCTCGGCGAACCCGACCGGTCCGAGCTCACGGTCGTTGTCGGACTGGTCGGCGTCAGCCCGGAGGGGCTGGTCGTCTCACCCGGCGAACTAGATTCCGTTGGGCTCGTCGGCGTGGTGGTGGTGTACTCGGGATCCCCGGTCTGGACGTTGGTCCGCGGCACCCAGGTGTACTGCGGGTCGGGCACGAAGCCGGGCGGCACAACCGCCATCTCGGGAATGAAATCTGGGGCCGGCGGCTGATAGGTCTGGTGCAGCCAGGACAGCGCGGCGAACACAATCACCATGGCCACGGTGGACGTGCGGAAGCGCCCTCCCGGGAGGTACTTGGGCCAGCGATGGTCCGGCCGCCTCCAGTTCCCCAACCACTTCACAATTCTTGCTCGTCCCCGCCCGGCGCGGCCTTCACATTCCCGTCGGGCCCGCCAGGAGGCAAGACGGCGGCGACCGCGGGGCCCTTTCCAGCCGCCATGTCGATCCCAGAGGAAGCCAATGCGGCCATGATCCTGATCCGCAGCCGACGACCAACATCGAACTGCTTGCCGGGCAACGTTCTAGCCACGATCCGAATATTGACCGTGTCTACCTCGATGCTCTCGACGCCCATCAGGGCGGGCTCGTCGAGCAGCAACTTCTGCAGGCTCTGGTCCTCCCAGGCCTGGCGGCACACCTCATGCAGTAGATCGTTGACCCGGTTGAGGTCGGCGGTGACCGACACCGGGATGTCGATGACCGCGCGCGCCCAGTCCTTGGACATGTTCAACGAACGGACGATATTTCCGTTCGGGACGGTGAAAACCTCGCCCTCGGTGGTCCGCAGTTTGGTCACTCGCAGGGTGACCTCTTCGACGGTGCCCTCGGATGCCTCGGGCGCGCCCAGCATGTTCAGCTGCACCAGGTCACCGAAGCCGTACTGCCGCTCGGTGATGATGAAGAACCCGGCCAACAGATCCTGGACCAATTTCTGAGCGCCGAAGCCCAGCGCGGCGCCTAACACCGCAGCGGGTGCGACCAGTGAGCTGACGGGAATCGCGAGGACGTCGGTGATCTGGGTGGTGACCAGGACGAAGATCAGCGCAATCAATACCCACGATACGACCGACGCGACGGCCTGGTGATACTTTGCGCTCTCGGTTCGAACGAGCTGATCACTCTCCTGGTACTCAGCGTCGATGCGGTGGGTGACCTTCCGCGCGCTCCAGCCGATGAACCGCGCCGCCAACGCCCCGAAGATCAGCAGCATTGCGATTTGCAGCCCGCTGGCGCGAATCCACAGGCCGATCTGGCCCTGCCAGAAGTCGTGCCAGCGGACCGCCCAGTCGAACGCGAGGTAGGTGTTAGTCGTCATCTTTTCTGTTGCGCCACCGGATGCCGGCTTCCAGGAAGCCGTCGATGTCGCCATCCAGCACCGTTGCTGGATTACCGACCTCGTACTCGGTGCGCAGATCCTTCACCATCTGGTAGTGGTGCAACACGTAGGAACGCATCTGGTTACCCCAGGAGCTGCCGCCGTCACCCTTGAGGGCGTCCATCTCGGCGCGCTCTTCTAAGCGCTTGCGTTCCAATAATTTTGCCTGAAGCACGCGCATTGCCGACATCTTGTTCTGCAACTGCGACTTTTCATTCTGGCAGGTGACAACGATACCGGTCGGGACGTGGGTGAGTCGAACCGCCGAGTCTGTGGTGTTCACCGACTGCCCGCCGGGGCCGCTGGACCGGTAGACGTCGACTCGGACGTCGCCGTCGGGGATGTCGATGTGGTCGGTGGTCTCGGTGACAGGGAGCACCTCGACTTCGGCGAACGATGTCTGCCGTCGGCCCTGGTTGTCGAACGGACTGATCCGCACCAATCGGTGGGTGCCCTGCTCGACCGAGAGGGTGCCGTAAGCGAAGGGGGCGTACACGGCGAACGTCGCGCTCTTGATACCGGCCTCCTCCGCGTAGGACGTGTCGAACACCTCGACCGGATACTTGTGCTGCTCGGCCCAGCGGATGTACATCCGCATCAGCATCTCGGCCCAGTCGGCGGCGTCCACTCCGCCAGCCCCGGAACGGATGTTGACCAGTGCCTCTCTCTCGTCGTATTCACCCGAGAGCAGGGTGCGGACTTCCATCGCCTCGATGTCCTCGCGCAGCTGCTTGAGCTCGGCGTCGGCCTCGGCGAACGCTTCCAAGGCTTCTGAGGCTGTCGAGTCGTCTGCACCGTCAGCTCCGGCCGCTTCGGCGGCGAGCTCGTAGAGCACCGGCAGATCGTCGAGTCGCCCGCGCAGCTCCTCGACACGCCGCAACTCGCTCTGGGTGTGTGACAGCTCACTGGTGACTTTCTGGGCGCGCGACTGGTCGTCCCACAGGTTCGGGTCAGAAGCTTCCTGCTCAAGCTTTTCGATGCGGCCGCGAAGCGCCTCGACATCGAGCACACGCTCCACAGTGGTGAGCGTGGAGTCAAGGGTGGCGATATCGGCTTGACGGTCAGGATCCACGAGAGTTCAGGGTACTCACCTTCCAGACGGTCGCGGCCGCAGCAGCCTCACCGCCTCCCGCGAAACACTTACCGGTTTTCTCCGTGACCGTCGCCAATTTCGATCGCCTCGATCTAGCATCGGGTGCAAACCCCACCCGGGTCGCATCGCGACAGCCCCATGCGTGCGACCGGACAGCAACAGAAGGCAGTGCCAATGCCCCTTATTCGGCCGTACTACGTGGCCATCGTCGGCTCAGGACCTTCGGGTTACTTTGCCGCCGCGTCCCTGCTGAAATTCGCCACCTCCGGTGATCAGGACGTGCGTATCGACATGCTCGAAATGCTGCCGACCCCGTGGGGCTTGGTTCGTTCGGGGGTAGCTCCCGACCATCCGAAGATCAAGTCGATCAGCGCCCAGTTCGAAAAGGCAGCGATGGACTCGCGGTTTCGGTTCTTCGGCAACATCGTCGTCGGCGACCATGTCCAACCGGCCGAACTCGCCGAGCGCTACGACGCCGTCGTCTACGCCATCGGCGCGCAGTCGGATCGATCCTTAGGCATCCCGGGCGAAGATCTTGCCGGCAGTGTGCCTGCAGTCGACTTCGTCGGCTGGTACAACGCGCACCCCAAATTCGAGGAGATGGTGCCTGACCTGTCGAGCGGGCGTGCCGTCGTCATCGGCAACGGCAACGTCGCACTGGACGTCGCGCGCATGCTCGTCAGCGACCCCGACGCGCTGGCCACCACCGACATCGCCGACCATGCGCTGACATCGTTGCAGGCCCGCGGCGTGGAAGAAGTGCTGATCATTGGCAGGCGGGGTCCGCTGCAGGCCCCGTTCACGACGTTGGAACTGCGCGAGCTCGGCGCTCTGGACAGTCTCGACGACGTCGATGTCATCGTCGACCCCGCCGACTTCGCGGACATCACCGACGACGATCTCGAGGCGGCCGGCAAGACGGTGCGCAACAACATCAAAGTGCTGCGCGGGTACGCCGAGCGCACGCCGACCGGCGCCAAGCGTCGCATTGTTTTCCGATTCCGCACGTCACCGATCGAGATCAAATCCGGTGATGGAAAGCCAGGAAGTGTGGCGTCGATCGTCCTGGGCCACAACGAACTGATTCACGGCGACGAGGGGCGGGTCGCTGCGCAAGACACCGGCGAGCGCGAGGAGGTGCCCGCCCATCTCGTCGTCCGGGCGGTCGGTTACCGCGGCCTGCCGACACCAGGGCTGCCCTTTGACGAGCGTGCCGCCACCATCCCGCATGTCGAGGGCCGGGTGGCAGGTAGCCGCAACGAGTACGTGGTCGGCTGGATCAAGCGAGGTCCCACCGGGGTTATCGGCAGCAACAAGAGCGACTCCCAGGACACCGTCAATACGCTGCTGGCGGACTTGAGCGCCGCCGAGTTGGCTGAGTTGGATGCCGATCACGCTGACCGGCTGGCGGCGTGGCTTGTGCAGCGACAGCCGAAGGTGGTGACCGACGAACATTGGAAGCTCATCGATGAGTACGAACGCTCGATGGGAGAGGGATCCGGGCGGCCGCGGGTGAAGCTGACCAGTGTCGCCGAGCTGCTACGGATCGGGCACGGCTGAGTCAGCCCATCGAGCACGGCTGAGTCAGCCCATCCCACCCCGCTGACAACGAAGCGGGTGTTAGAGACCCTGCTCCGTTGGTGGCGGCGCATCCTGCGGGGCGAACGCCCATTTCTCGGGATTGCCCGGCGAGTACACCACCGGGTACAGCTGGCCCATCGCCGGCCAGGCGTTCACATCGACGGCCATCCGCGTGTACACCGTGTACTCGTTGACGGTCGGACCGTTGATGACGCCGGTGATCGTGACGTACTGCTCCCCTTCGCCCTCGGGTCGCGGACTGACGCCCGTCACAACCATGGTGCCAGGGACCGAGTCCTTACCAATTCCACGCTTTCGCATGATCCATGGCCCCGCAAGAAGCACCAGCGCACCGACAAGCAGAAGGATGATCGCGAATTCGCCCACCCCGACATGGTAGGACGACACGTATGAGCCTCCTGGCAGATGACCTAAAGCTGGCACTTGAGTTGGCCAACGAGACCGACTCGCTCACGATGCAGCGATTCGGCGCGGTCGACCTACGTGTACAAACCAAGCCCGACATGACGCCGGCGACCGACGCCGACCTCGACACCGAGACGATGCTGCGTAGCAGGCTCGCCGAGCTGCGGCCCCAGGATTCGGTGTTCGGCGAGGAGTTCGGCGGCATTCGAGAATTGAACGGCCGCCAATGGGTAATCGACCCGGTCGACGGCACCAAGAATTTCGTCCGCGGGGTGCCGGTATGGGCGACGCTGATCGCGTTACTGGTCGACGGCGTGCCGGTCGTCGGCGTAGTGAGCGCGCCAGCGCTGGGCCGACGCTGGTGGGCCAGCCAGGGTCAGGGCGCGTTCACCTCGTTTGGCGGCGATACGCGGCGGATCTCAGTCTCCGGGGTGGACGATCTTGAGTCAGCGAGCCTGTCGTTTTCGGACCTGACCACCGGCTGGGAGGAGGTCCGGCCAAAGTTCATCGATCTCACCGATGCGGTCTGGCGAATGCGCGGCTACGGCGACTTCTGGTCGTACTGCTTGGTCGCCGAGGGTGCCGTCGACATCGCGGTGGAGCCGGAGGCCAAGCTGTGGGATCTCGCACCGCTGGACATCCTGGTGCGCGAGGCCGGCGGCCGGTTCACGAATCTGGCGGCCGTGCCGGGGCCCCACGCCGGCAGCGCAGTGGCGACCAACGGGTTGCTGCACGACGCGGTGCTGGCCCGCCTCAGCGTGTGAAGTGCATTACAAATCCATGAACCTTACTCAGAAGTCAGTTCCAGTACCTTACTCTGCAGTCAGTTGCGCGATCGCGCATCCCGGACCACCAGACGAGGGCAGCCGCCAATGACGAACACCCTGCCGTCCAAACGGAACGGCCACGAGAGCACCGTTGGCCTCCAGAAGCACAAGCGCACAGCGGTCGATATCGGAATGGCGCTGCTCACTCCGCTCATGGGCCAGGAGTTCCTGGACAAGTACAACCTGCGCGACCCGCTCAACCGCGGCATCAAGTACGGCGTCAAGCACGGCTTCTCCGCTGCAGGCGCCTCCACGCGGCAGTTCAAGCGCATCCAGGGCATCGGCAGGCCGGCAACCCGTCTGACCGCCGGCGGCTCGGCAAAAGGGTCCGACTACTTCGATCTGACCCCCGACGACGACCAGCAGATGATCGTCGAGACGGTAAACGAGTTCGCCGAGGAGATCCTGCGGCCGGCCGCGCACGACGCCGACGACGCCGCCACCTACCCGCCCAGCCTGATCGGCAAGGCTGCCGAACTCGGGATCGCTGCGATCAGCATCCCTGAGAACTTCGACGGCATCGCCGAGCACCGCAGCACCGTCACCAATGCGCTCGTCGCCGAGGCGTTGGCGTACGGGGACATGGGGTTGGCCCTGCCGATCCTGGCGCCCGGCGGCGTCGCGTCTGCGCTCACCCATTGGGGCAGTGCCGACCAGCAGGCCACCTACCTCAAGGAATTTGCCGGCGATAACATCCCGCAGGCGTGTGTGGCGATCGCCGAGCCGCAGCCGCTGTTCGATCCCACCGCCTTGAAGACCACCGCGATCCGCACTCCTAGTGGATACCGGCTCGACGGGGTCAAGTCACTGGTCCCGGCCGCCGCCGACGCTGAACTGTTCATCATCGCAGCCCAGCTCAACGGCAAGCCCGCGCTGTTCATCCTCGAGGCGTCCACCCTCGGATTGACCGTCAGGGCCGACCCGAGCATGGGCATCCGCGCGGCCGCCCTCGGGCGCGTCGAGCTCGACAATGTCATCGTGCCGCTGACCGCGCGATTGGGCGAGGAGGACGCCGTAGCGGCCGATTCAGCCCAGATCTACTCCCAAGCGATCGCGCTATCCCGGCTCGGCTGGGCGGCACTGGCCGTCGGCACCTCGCACGCGGTACTGGACTACGTCATCCCCTACGTCAAAGAACGCGAAGCCTTCGGCGAACCGATCGCCCGCAGGCAGTCGGTCGCCTTCATGTGCGCCAACATCGCGATCGAGCTCGACGGGCTACGCCTGATCACCTGGCGGGGAGCGGCACGAGCCGAACAGGGCCTGCCATTCGCCCGCGAAGCGGCACTGGCCAAAAAGCTCGGCACCGACAAGGGAATGCAGATCGGCCTCGACGGTGTCCAGCTGCTCGGCGGCCACGGCTTCACCAAAGAACACCCGGTTGAGCGCTGGTACCGCGACTTGCGGGCTATCGGCGTCGCCGAAGGTGTTGTGGTCCTGTAACACATCACCCAACGTCTAACTCTCACCCACAGCCGGAAAGACGGAGAAAGACCTGACATGGCGATCAATCTGGAAATGCCGAAGAAACTGCAGGCCGTTATCACGAAGGGGCACCAGGGCGCGGCCGAGATACTACGGCCGATCTCTCGCAAGTACGACCTCAAGGAGCACGCCTACCCCGTCGAACTGGACACAGTGGCCACGCTGTTCGAGGGCATCTCGGAAGCCAAGACCATCTCATTCGCCGGCGCCGAGGCGTTCCGGGACGGTGAGGACGGTCCGAAGGGAAACATTAACGGGGGCAACATGTCCGCCGTGCTGAACATCGTCGAGGTCAGCTGGGGTGACGTCGCACTGGTGCTGTCGATCCCCTTCCAGGGATTGGGCAACGCGGCGATCTCCGGGGTGGCAACCGACGAGCAACTCGAGCAACTCGGAAAGGTGTGGGCCGCAATGGCTATCACCGAGCCGGGATTCGGATCGGACTCGGCCGCGGTGTCAACCACCGCGAAGCTCGACGGCGATGACTACGTGATCAACGGCGAGAAGATCTTCGTCACGGCCGGGTCGCGGGCAAGCCACATCGTGGTCTGGGCAACGCTCGACAAATCGAGGGGGCGGGCGGCGATCAAGTCGTTCATCGTTCCTCGGGAACACCCCGGTGTCACCGTGGAGCGCCTTGAGCACAAGCTCGGCATCAAGGCCTCCGACACCGCCGTGATCCGCTTCGACAACGCCCGT
>CAXMSM010000110.1:0-5440 GCA_964195655.1 uncultured Gammaproteobacteria bacterium
TGACACTCAGGCCGGAACCGCCCTCGTCGGCAGTGCTGCGGGCACACCTGGCAGTGAAGTCGGATCTGGTGCTCGCATTGGCGGTCAATATCCTCAACGTCACGCCCGGGACCATCGTGCTCGAGATCGATCAGTCCCGCCGGATGATCTACGTGCACGTGCTCGACGTGGGATCTGATCGTGGAATGAAGCGTTTTCACCGCGAACTCGGCACTCTGCAGAAGCTGCTGGTGGCGTCGTTCGAGCGCGACACCGACTGGAAGCCGTCGGCGCACAAGGAGGCCGGCCAGTGAGCACCGTATGGGTCATCGCCGGGACGATGCTGGCGGCAGCGGCCGTCGCCACGATGGTCCGGATGCTGATGGGGCCCACCACGTTGGACCGGCTGGTCGCCCTGGATACCCTTGTCGCGGTAACCATGTGCGCGATCGGCACCTGGGCGGCATTCAGCCTGGACACCACCGTCACCTACAGCCTGACCGCGCTGGCGTTGATCACGTTCGTCGGCTCGATCAGTATCGCGAGGTTCCGCGTGCCCGACGTCGCCGACCAGGCCGACAAAGGACCCGAGCGATGACCGCGCTCGACATCGTCACCAGCGTGCTGATCCTCAGCGGGTCGGCGCTGGCCCTGACCGCCGCGATCGGCGTCCTGCGTTTTCCTGACACCCTGTCGCGCATGCACGCCGCAACCAAACCTCAGGTGCTCGGCCTGCTACTGGTGCTGGCGGGTGCAGCGATCCGGTTGCGCGGGCACTCCGACGTCGGCATGTTGATCCTTGCCGGAATGTTCACGCTGATCACGGCCCCCGTGATCGCCAACCGCGTCGGCCAGCTGGCCTACCGGGAGCACAACGTCGGTGATGACCTGTTGACCACCGATGAAATGGACGAATCGTCCGGGTAATCACTCCGACAGCTGGAATTCCACCATCGCGATGACGGTGTCGATGGCCTCGGACAGCGCCAACACCCGGTCGGCAGCAGTCGGGGCCGCCAGCACCGCGTACCGGTCGGCCTGACCTATCGGTAGTCGAACAGCCAAGGCGTACAACCACAGTCCGATATTGTCAGATTCTTCGGCGCCGAGCAGGATGTCGCGACCATCCACTTCCACGCCCCGCACCGCACCGACTCGCTCGAACAACGCGACCATCCGGTCCTCGATGTCGCGGATGGCGGCAACGTCGACCCGAGCACCCGGTTCATCTGGCCACATCTCAACCGCGGCCTGCGGGTACGGATTGTCCGGCTGCCATTCCAGCACCCGGAACCGCTCCCTCATCACACAATTCAGCCGGTAGCGGCCCGCCCCCATATCAGTGGACTCGATGATGTGTGCCAACGCACCGACGTCACTTCGGACGTCCCCGCCGCCGACCTCCCGGCCCGCCGCGATCAGCACTACTCCGAACACCGGATCATCTGCAGCCAGACAGGTTTGCACCAACGCCGAATACCTCGGCTCGAAGATCCGCAGCGGTAGCTGCTCGCCGGGCAACATCGCCACCTCGAGCGGAAACATCGGCAGCGTTGGCACGCTCAGATGACCAACTCGCCGACGAGGGCGTCGACCACGGCCCGCAGATCCCCGTCGTGCTCTTCGGCGACTCTGCGCTGCCGCTGATACGACGCGCCGGTTCGATAGATGTCGGCAACGGAAGTGAGCTCGTCGACACACGACAACGATTCTGCTACCGGTACAAGGCGATCCACCAAGTTGTCCAGATCCTCGGTGACAAGTCGTTCGTTACTGTCCGCGTCGAGAATGATTATGGCGTCCAGGCCGTAGCGGGCAGCCCGCCACTTGTTTTCCTGGACATGCCACGGCGGCATCACGGGCAGCGTCTCCCCCGCCTCCAAGCGACGATCCAGGTCGACGATCAGGCAGTGGGTCAGCGCGACCAACGCCGAGAGTTCGTGCAGATTCGACACCCCGTCGAAAATTCGGACCTCCACTGTGCCCAAATGCGGCGAAGGTCGGATATCCCAACGAATTTCGTTCATGCGGTCGATGATTCCAGTCTTCTTCTGGTCTCCGACGAAGCCTTCGAACTCCCGCCACTCCTGGAAGTGGAACGGTAGGCCGGCGGTCGGCAGCTGCTGGAACATCATCGCGCGGTTGCTGGCATAACCGGTGTCCTCACCGTCCCAGTAGGGCGACGATGCGGACAGCGCCAGGAGGTGCGGGTACTGGTTGAGCAACGAGGTGACGATCGGCATCACCTTGTGCGCCGAGGACACTCCCACGTGCACGTGCACGCCCCAGATCAGCATCTGACGGCCCCACCACTGAGTGCGTTTGATCAACTCGGCGTAGCGCGGGGCGTCGGTGAGTTTCTGCGCAGACCAATTCGCGAATGGGTGTGTGCCAGCGCAGAACAGCTCCATGCCACGCTCACGGACAATCTCGCGCACCGGTCGCAACGTGGACTGCAGGTCGTCCATCGCCTCTCCGGCGTTCCTGCAGATGCCAGTGACTATCTCAACGGTGTTGCGCAGTAATTCCTTGTGCACGTGCGGGTTCTCGCCGAGTTCGGCAATCACCGAGGCCGCCTCGTTGCTCAGATCGCGGGTGTGGGAGTCAACGAGAGCGAACTCCCACTCGACACCGACGGTAGGCCTGGGCGACCCGACAAAATCAATGCGGCTGCTGGTGCTCCGATCAGGACCGAGTGATGACACCACAGGCCACCCGCGCTCCGGCATCGCCGGTCGCCAGGGTGGTCTGATCCGGTGGCGGATCGCCGTTTACCTGCTGGTAGCGCTCCGGCGGGATGTTGGCGAAGTTGTCGGCCATCTGGTGGATGATGATCGCGGTGCCGGCACCGCCAAGCAGTTCCTCGGCCGTGAAGGCGTCGGTGGTAGTCACCACCATTGCCGAACCGTCCTCGCGCACCTGCAAGGAAGCCAGGTCACCGCTGGCGGGGTGCCCGCTGTGTCCCGTGATTTGAAAATGGCCGCCGGCGGAATTGAAGTTCGCCGGAGCTCCGCCCGTCGGTGCCACAGAGTCTGCTTCGCACTTGCCCACCGAGTGGATGTGCATACCGTGGAACCCAGGGGTGAGCTCGCCCTCGACGCCGGTTTGCACCGTGACGGTGGCGAAACCGTCCACGAACTCGATGCCAGCGGTCGCGATTGTGGTGCCGTCGGGCAGCTTCACATCGGCGTTAAGGGTCTCACCGCCGGACCCCGACGAACCCTCCGCTCCGGGCGACGCCGATGGTGCCGACGACCCGGTCCAGATCGCCGGCGTAGTCCCAGGCGACGTGGCGACGGGTTCGTTGGGACTGCAGGCGCTCAACGCGAGCGCAGGCACTGCGAACAAGGTGGCGGCGGCGACGGTCCTGAGCATGTGCAAGAGCCTAACCGGTAACTGCCACGACCACGCCCGGTGGCTGCTCTATGAGCTCGGGAACGCGCGGAGCGACCGGCGCCTCAAGCAACCGGCCCACTTCTTCTGCAGCCTCCTGCTCGCCGGGCACGTCGCTGAAGTACACGGTGGTGACAGTCGTCTCCGGCAGCACCCGGTTACCAACCTCGGTGACATTCCAGCCGGCTTCCGTGAGTCGGGTGGCCGTGGCTTCAGCGATCCCCGCAGCTTCGGATATATTGAATACCTGCACGTCGGGCCGTACCGGTTCCGCGGGCGCGGTTGTGGTGGTCGGAGTGCTGGTGACGGTCGTGGTGGCGATCGAGGAATCATCGTCGTCCGAGCCACCGCCCATCGCCTGGAACCCGACAAGCACGAACACCACGCCGAGGAACAGCAGCACCATCACCATGGCGCGCAGGGGAAGGCCCGAGGATTCTCGCTGGTTCATTGGCGCCTACTGTATCGACATGCCCGGTGGGCCTGAAAACTTCAGGTGACGTCAAAGCCGAGCCGGCGCGCCGCCCGGGCTTTCTGCCGACTCGCTCGCAGCCGCCGCAGCCGTTTAACCAGCATCGGGTCCGCTGCCAGCGACTCGGGACGGTCGACCAACGCGTTGAGCACCTGGTAATAGCGGGTCGCCGACATGGAGAACAGTTCCTTGATGGCGTCTTCTTTGGATCCCGCGTACTTCCACCACTGACGCTCGAAACCCAAGATGTCGTGTTCACGGCGGGTCAGGCCGTCAGCGAGGGCCGCAGTGTCGTCCCCGCAATGCTCAGTCCGTGCGATCGCGCCATCCATATCGCTTCTTGGACCCTTCCGATACTCGAAAATAACATCGCTGTGGTTCGGCAAGTATTCAATCACGGCTTGTTCACCGAGGGGGTCACCATTCACCGCGAGTCGGCGCGCGAGCTCCCTGCCGAACCCCGGCACTAAGCTTGCCGAGCATGGCCGTAGTACCCATCCGCATACTGGGAGATCCTGTCCTGCACACCGCGACCGAAGCGGTACCCGTCGGCGACGACGGTTCGCTTCCCGCCGATCTTTCGGATCTGATCAACGACCTCTACGACACGATGGATGCCGCGAACGGAGTCGGGCTGGCAGCCAACCAGATCGGCGTCGCCAAGCGGGTCTTCGTCTACGATTGCGCCGACGAGCGCGGCATGACGACCCGTCGCCGCGGCGTGATCGTCAATCCGGTGCTGGAGACCTCCGAGGTGCCCGAGACGATGCCTGATCCCGAGGACGACGACGAGGGCTGCCTGTCGGTCCCCGGGGAGTCGTTCCCGACGGGCCGGGCGACGTGGGCACGGGCGACGGGCCTGGATTCAGACGGGACACCGATCACGCTCGAAGGGACCGAGCTGTTCGCGCGGATGCTTCAGCACGAGACGGGCCACCTCGACGGCTACCTCTATCTCGACCGGCTGGTGGGGCGCAATGCCCGCAGCGCCAAAAGGGCAGTCAAGTCCCAGAGCTGGGGTGTACCCGGATTGTCGTGGATACCTGGCGAGGGTCCCGACCCCTTCGGCCACGGATCGATGACGGACTGAACGTGACAGACCTACCGACGGTCGGTACGCGCGTCAGCCTGCGGTACCGGCTGCCGACGGGGTCCACGCCGCCGCACACCGATGTGGTCGGACATCTGCTGGAGATCGGCCCGATCGTGCGCGTGCGAACGAGGCGCGGTGACATCGTCGACGTCGTGCCCGACGACGTGTTGGCGGTCCGGGTTGTACCCGAAATTCCAGTGCGCACCGGCGAGATCCGCAACCTCGAACACGCCGCCGCCCTCGGCTGGCCCGGTATCGAACATCAGTGGCAGGGAGGCTGGCTGTTGCGCTACGGGCGGGGAAGCACCCGCCGGGCCAATTCTGCAGTGCCGCTGCGCTTCACCTCGCACGCTGAGCTGGTCGCGGCGGCCCACTGGTATGCGTCGAAGGGCGTACCCGCGCTGATTTCCGCGCCCGACCGGCTGTTCAGGGTGCCTGAAGGAGTACCCGTGGAAGCCGAGTTTTTTAATGATACGGCGACCACCGAGATCTACACGTTGGGC